>NZ_JACFRL010000025.1:0-227 GCF_016100925.1 Lactobacillus sp. W8093
AGCCTGCCCCAGGAAACCTTAGTCTTTCGGCGGATAGGATTCTCACCTATCTTGCGCTACTCATACCGGCATTCTCACTTCTAAAAGCTCCACTTATCTTCTCAGTTAAGCTTCGCCGCTTTTAGAACGCTCTCCTACCACGTGCATTACTGCACATCCACAGTTTCGGTACTATGCTTAGCCCCGGTAAATTTTCGGCGCAGCGTCACTCGACTAGTGAGCTATTA
>NZ_JACFRL010000002.1:0-262640 GCF_016100925.1 Lactobacillus sp. W8093
AGCAAGTGGCAGTAATCAAGATGCAATCACAGGCAATACCAGCGCTCCAAGCACTACGGATAATGCAAAAGCTGATAAGCAAGAAACGGGCTCTACACAATTTGACCCTGCTAAAGCTACTCGAGCAAGCTTTCCAAGTAAATGGCAAGGATTAGACATCAGTTTCGACGATGAAGGTGATATATTAAAAATTAGTGGTGGTACAATTGATAACAGTGATAATCATACTATCAGCTTGTACTACAACCTAAATAGTCAAAATCAAACGTTAGCTGCTGATATTAAAGAAATTGATATCACTGGCAAACTCAAAATTATTGGCTCTGCAGCGGATTTGTTTACCAGCCTTGAGAATTTAGAAACCATCAAGGGTCTAGATAACCTTGATACTTCTGAAGTTACCAGCATGGAAAACATGTTTAGTAAAAATAAAAAACTAAAGAATATTGATTTATCTAGTTCAACTTCTTTCATAACCACAAAAGTGACAGACATGTCATACATGTTTGCTAGTGACGAGTCTTTAACTAAGTTAGATTTATCTCACTTTGATACGTCAAATGTCACAAACATGGCGCATATGTTTGAAAGCTGCAGCGGACTTAATAGTTTTACATTCCCAGCTACTTTTAACACGGATAAAGTAACAGACATGTCATACATGTTTGATAACTGTAGTCAAGTTTGGTCAATTGACGTAACCAAATTCAACACTTCTAATGTTGAAAACATGGCATATATGTTTTATAATTGTCAAAGTTTAATGAAGTTAGACGTTTCAAGCTTTAACACATCAAAAGTGACGGATATGTCATATATGTTTGGTGCTTGTCGTAATTTGCTTAAATTAAATCTGCCAACTACCTTTGTTACCGATAGTGTTCAAAATATGAAGGGAATGTTTAGCGGTTGTGAGAACATAACTGAGTTAGACTTATCAAAGTTTAATACTGCTAAAGTAACTAATATGGCCAATATGTTCCGAGGTTGTAGCAAATTGACAGACATTATTGCCTCTGATAATTTTACTACCGCAAATGTTACTGACATGAGTGACATGTTTTCTGGTATCCCAATTACTACTGATAGTATAAACAAATTAATATCTAAATTTGATACTAGCAAAGTCACAGATATGACAGAAATGTTTGACGGCTGCTCACAAGTAACTTCACTTGATTTGTCTAAATTTGATACTGCAAATGTCGGAAATGTTTCTGAAGAACTATCTCGTGCTGGTATGGAAAGAATGTTTAGTGGCTGTGGTAACTTAACTACTTTAGACTTAAGCAATTTTGATACTAAAAATGTCCGTGATATGAGCTGGATGTTTAATAACGATAAAAATTTAGCAAGTATAAACCTAAATCCTTCACTTTTCAATACCTCTAACGTTATTGACATGAATCACATGTTTGAAGATTGTCATTCATTAACTAGTGTTGATGTCAGTCATTTTGATACTTCAAACGTACGTGATATGAGTTACATGTTTGATGAATGTATTAAATTAACTGCAATAGATGTTAGTCATTTTAATACTGCCAAAGTAAAAGATATGACGAATATGTTTGCTTATTGTGAATCTTTACCAAGTTTAGATGTCACTAATTTCAACACGGCAGCTGTTACTGATATGTTAAAAATGTTCTGGCAATGTTCAAATTTAATCAGTTTGGACCTATACAACTTTAATACCAGAACAGTTTCTGACTATACTGACATGTTTCAAGGCTGTGATAAACTAGCAAAACTTGACCTTAGTAGTTTTGATATGCAAATTTCAGCATCAACTATTGGTGATATGCTTAGCGATCTTCCATCTCTTGAAGTGCTTATACTAGGCAGAAGAAATGATTTGACAATAGTCGATAATTATTGGGACGGTGGTTTAGGCAACAATCATGATGGCAAAGAAGAAGATGTCTGGGTTAACATGGGAGTTAATAAAGACAACGGTGGTCTTCAGCCTAGAGTTCATTCTTGGACTGGTGCTGATTTAATGAAAAATTATGATGGCAGTAAGGATTATGATGTGTATGTTAATATCAATAAAATTCCAAATCCTTGCAACATTACCATTAATTATCAATTTGAGGACGATAAAACCGCCAAACTTTCGCCAAACGATTATCAATTCGGTACCGCTGGTAAAGACGTAGTTATCCCAATCACAGCCAGAAAGTTGCCTACCTATAAACTTGCTTACGTTGAAATTAATGGCAACAAATACGCCACAGATAAATATGAAGATGCGTTGAGTAAACTAAAGTTTACTAATGATCCTCAAACTATTACCTTTGGATACGAAAAGAGTAATGCTGGTAAGGGTAATAGTTCTAATGGAACAGGTTCAGATAGTAATAGTTCCAACGGCAGTTCCTCCGGTTCTAACCCAGGAAGTAACAGTTCCAGCGGCAGTTCTTCTGGTTCTAATCCTGGCAGTAACAGTTCCAGCGGCAGTTCTTCTGGTTCTAATCCTGGCAGCAACAGTTCCAACGGCAGTTCATCTGGTTCTAACCCAGGTAGTAACAATTCCAACGGCAGTTCCTCTGGTTCTAACCCAGGTAGTAACAATTCCAGCGGTAGTTCCTCCGGTTCTACTCCAGGCAGCGGCAGTTCATCTGGTTCCAATGCTGGGAACAATACGAACAATCCTGGTAGTGTCAATAATGGAAGTTCAAATAATTCTGGCGTAACCGGCACTGGACAAAATAGTAATTCATCTAACACTTCAACTGACAATAATACCGAAAAAACTCCAACGAAGAATGGTGTTAAGAGAATAGTTGCCCACAATGCTTACATCTTTAATGAAAAGGGTCAACGTCTAAAAGGCGAATACTTTATTGGCAATACCATTACTACCTATGGTACTAAGTTCATTAAAGGTAAGAAGTTCTATGACTTAGGCAAGAACCAATTTGTTAAGGCTAACAATATTACTGGCATCAATCGTAGATTAAGACATAATGCCTTTATTTACACTAAGAAAGCTAATAAGAAAGTCAAACGTTATGGTCGTATTGTTCTAAAGAAGAACAAAAAAGTTAAAACTTATGGTGGTACTATTAAAATACACAATAAGTTGTATTACATCGTAGGTAAGAATCAATTTGTTAAGAAAGCTAACTTTTAACAATTAAAAGCACTTTTTCTCCACTCAAAAATTAAACTATTCCCTAACCGGCTCTAAACTAACAAGCTAAATTTACTGCTTTGTAGCAAATATCATCAGTACAGTAGGTGCTGGTTTAATCTAACTAAATTTAATACCAATTAAAAAGTACTCCGTAAGATGCGATTAGCTTTTGCGGAGTATTTTTTATTCGAATAGTCTCCCTATTATTCAACTGCCAAAGTAAATTTTTTTCACAATTAAAACAACGTTAAACCTGGAAACGCTAACCATAAGTAAAATATTAAGGGCTATTAGTAATGGAATCAGCCGAGTTAAATAGCATTATTCTAGTATTTTTAACTTGTTTTTTGGCCTTATTTATTATTTCAGTTAATGCTTGATTTTGGCATAAATAAAATTAGCCTATTCTTAATTAAGTCCATTTTTTATTTGAATAAGCTTATTTTATGAATAATTGGCAAAATTTTGTTTACTAGTAATATGCAAAAGTATTAAATCTATATGAAAATACCAATCATAGTATTGAATTAGACAGGATATATGTATATACTTAATGATGGTATAATGAAATTTAGATGGTATAAATGGAGGAAAAATATGAGTAAGCATAACAATTTTTATCATAAAGGTAAAAAGGTACTATTCTCTAGTATGGCAGTTGCTGCGTTAAGCGTAATTGCAGTTAATCCTGTTGCAGCTAAGACTGCCGAAGCACAGAAAGAGCAACCTGTTAAGTCGGCTAACACAAAGCCGACAGTACCACCAGTTAATTCTGGTGATAACGCTGGCGAAAATGATTCACACAGTCTATGGGCTTCAAGTTGGACTAAGGGCATTTATAGTTATGACAAAAAGACTAAGACTTTTACTATTAGACTAGGTAAAGAAAATAAATTTAACAATCATTATGCAGGTGATCAAGAACCACCTATCAATCCCGCCCGAATAGCTTGGAATATTGATGATGTTAACACAGATGAAATTGAAACCATTAACATTGACGGTCCTGTTATTTTCGAAGGAGATGCCAGTTTATTATTTGCTAATTTACCAAACTTGAAGAAAATTAAGGGATTAAACAACCTTAATACAAAAGAAGTTACTAGCATGAAAGAAATGTTTGCCAATGATCCTAAATTAACTTCAATAGACCTGTCAAACTTTAACACTTCTAACGTAACTGACATGATGGGTATGTTCTTTGGCGATGAAGCATTAAGTACTTTAAATGTATCCAACTTTAAGACAGATTCAGTAGAAGACATGTCTTATATGTTTAGTGATGATTCAAGTTTAACCAAAATTGATGGCTTGGAAAAATTCAACACCGAAAAAGTTACTAAGATGTGGGAAATGTTTAAGGGTGATAAAGCTTTGACATCCCTAGACATTAGTAGTTTTAAGATGCTTGAAAATAACGAAACCATTAAAGATGACGTTTCTGACACTAACAATACCGACGATAATAAAGGTACTGCAAACCCATCTCATCAAACATATACCATTGATCAAGATATGTTATCAGGCATGGACAGCTTAAGTGATATTACACTTGGTGCAGGTAATATCATTAACAATTCAGGACTCCGTGGTTCAGTAGAAGAGAGTCTATGGGATGGAAAGACTACCTGGTTCTTAAATGATAGTAAAGACAAAGGATTAAGTTCAGTAGAACTTATGCAAAAATTTGACGGTAAAAATGATGCTACTAAATATGCTGGTGAATACACTACCACCAAGCCTGCTCCAACTACACCAAACACACCTTCAACCCCAAGCACTCCAAGCGCCCCTTCAACTCCAAGTACTCCAAGTAATACTACTAACACAGGTAACACCAACACAAATACTACGACTGATAAGCAAGACACTAATAAGACGGATACTAACAAGCCAGAAACTAACAAGCCTGCTACTGACAACAAGAAGCCAGCTAAAAAGGCCAAGAAAGGTGTCAAGAGAGTAGTTACCCACAACGCTTATATCTTTAACCAAAAAGGCAAGCGTGTAAAAGCTGAATACTTCGTTGGTAAAACTATTACTACTTATGGTACTAAGACCATTAACGGCAAGAAGTTCTATGCTTTAGGCAAGAACCGTTTCGTTAAGGCTAATAATGTTACTGGTATCAACCGTAAATTAAAGCACAATGCCTTTATTTACACTAAGAAAGCCAATAACAAAGTTAAACGTTATGGTCATGATGTTCTGAAGAAGAACAAGTCAGTTAGAACTTACGGTGGTGCTGTTAAGATGCACAATAAGTTATATTACATCGTAGGCAAGAACCAATTTGTCAAGAAAGCTAACTTTTAACAATTAAGAGATTTACTTTATAATTGAAAAGAACTCAACTAGCAGTTAAAAATGCTAATTGAGTTCTTTTTCTATGCTCAAAAATTAATAAATTACTTCTAAATTATGTGTCTATATTACTACCTAGTGTCATATCTTCCAGCAAATAACCAAATTGAATTTAAAAATTAAAAATTACCTCTTAGCTAAGGCTAATTATTAATTCTTTTAAAATAAGTTGAAATGTATAAATGGTGCTATTAAGTAAAATGAATTGTATAATAAGTTAAACAAGGTATAAGCTAAATGTTAATCATGTATATGTTTATTTTATCATTTAAGAAAGAATAGTAATATGAGTAAGAAAAAAGATTCTAATCGAACAGAAGCTTCAATAATATACTTTAGTGTTGCTGCTGCAGCCTTAAGTTTATTAGCTATATCCCCCCAAACAACTAAAGCAGACGAAATAGTGCCTTCATCGACTTCTGTAACAAAATCTCCAACCACAACAGGTCAAAACAATAACAAAGTTAATCATGTTAACGCTAAAACCGATACCAAGCAGGAAGTTATTTCTCCAAAAAACTTGCCACCTAAAGATTCAGAACTGCATACTCAAAGTGCCACTAGTTTCAAGTGGGGCAATCTCGATGTTAGCTACAATAATCATGTAATTACCATCCCAAGTGGCAGTGTGGATCAACCGGGGTCTTTAGCTCTTATTAACGGCATTAACAGTGGCGACGTGCAAGAAGTTCGATTTGCCGGCTCATTAAAAGTTAACTCGGCTTCTGAAATGTTCAAAGGGCTAGCTAATCTAACTAAAATCACTGGTTTGGAAAACCTTGACACATCTGCTACCAGTGATATGCGGTACATGTTTGCGGATTGTGAAAATTTAACCAGCATAGATGGCATTGATAATTTGCAGACCACCAAAGTTACTAACATATCTTTTATGTTTGCGGGCTGCAGTAAATTAGCTAGTCTGGATCTATCAAGTTTTAATACTGCTAATACTAGTTATGTAGAGAGCATGTTTCAGGATTGTGAAAATTTACAGAACATTAAGTTTTCACCTGATTTCACAATAGCCAATGCAAGCAGTATGAAATTCATGTTTAGTGGGTGCTCTAGTTTAACTGCTTTAGATCTTAGTAAGTTTAATACTAGTAATGTTACCAACATGATAAGAGTTTTTGAAGATTGTTCCAGTTTAACCAAGTTAGACTTATCATCGTTTGACACTTCTAAAGTGAACGATATGATGGGAATGTTTAATAATTGTAGTAACTTAAAAGAACTTGATCTCAGGAGTTTTATCATAGACCCTAATATTGATAAAGGTTATATGTTAGACGGACTTGCTAAATTAAACACCCTTAAACTAGGTAAAAATACATATATTAATGATACACATCTTAACACTTCAGGAACTTGGGTCAATATCGGCAATGGAAAAGAAGATGCACCACAGGCAAACAATAAATATCTGTCTGAAGACTTAATTGCCCATGCTGACGACATTCTTGGCGACACTTATATTCGACCAGGTAGTCCCATTACTGTTTCTTACTTGGATACTAGTAAAAGATCACTTACACCTGATATTAGTTTGAAGGGTAAAATTGGCGATGATTATAAGGTGACACCTAAAACAATTCCGGGATATATCTTAAAGGAAGTCCCAGATAATGCCACTGGGGTTTTCACTGATCAACAGCAGAATGTCAAGTTTATTTATTCTGTTGACCCCGAATCTACCTCTACCACCACACCAATTAAAGCTGCAGATGTTACCGTCTCTTATCAAGATGAAAACGGCAATCAAATTGCACCTGAAACGATAATACAGGGTAATGTGGGTGATGGTTACACCACTGGTGCTAAGGCGATACCGGGTTATACCTTAAAAGTCAGGCCTAAAAATGCCACCAACTTTTTTGGCACTGCACCGCAAAACGTAACCTATATCTATGTTAAAGATGAACCTCAAGCTAATACCAGCCCTGAACATAGCGGTCAAAATAGTTCGACCAACTCGGCTAGTCAAACTCAAAGCAAGGCTAAAAATCCTCATCAAAATAAAAATAACTCTACTTCAAACGGTATTACTGAGAACTATACCATTTTTAAACCAGCTGAAAGTGATCCTGACTCCACCAAGTCAGTGCTGTTCACTGACAATGGTCGCCATGAAAAATTGCCACAAACTGGTGCCAATAAGCATTCCCAGATAACAATGCTTTTATTGGGCTTCATGGCAGTAATTGGCAGTCTATTTAGCAACTGTTTTAGCAAAAAGAAAAAAGATTGATTACAATAGTATGAAAAAGCTCCGTCAATTTACGCTGGAATTTTTTGTCTTGCATAAAAATAACTGAACCGTTTTAATTAAAGAAGAATATTTTTTAAGCAAAAGGAGTAAAAATGGGACTTAATAAGCCACTTTTATTTGCGCTTAGCGATACTAAGCCAGGACCAAAAAATTTAATTACAGATGTTGCCGGTGTTACTGTCGGGCATAAAACAGTTGTTACTGATAGACTCAGAACTGGTGTTACTGTGGTCAACCCCTGTCCAGATAATATCTTCCGGGAAAAAATGCCAGCCGCTGCACACGTTATCAACGGCTTTGGGAAAAGCACAGGACTCATTCAAGTTAACGAGCTGGGTACAATTGAAACGCCACTGGTTTTAACCAATACTCTCAGCGTGGGTACCGCATCAATGGCTTTAGTCAAAAGAATGCTGGCTGAAAATCCTGAAATTGGTCTGTCGACTGGCAGCGTCAATCCGATCATCATGGAGTGCAATGACAGTTCGATTAACCATATTCGCGATTTAGGCGTCACCGAAGACGATGTGAATGATGCTTTTGCAGCTGCTAGTACAGATTTTGCTGAAGGCGGAGTTGGCGGCGGCACGGGCATGCGCTGCTACGAACTTAAGGGCGGCATTGGTTCTGCTTCAAGACAAGTAGAAATTGACGGCAAAACCTTCACAATGGGTGCGCTAGTCATGTCCAATTTTGGTCTTAGTGCTGATTTGAACATTTATGGTCATGCTATTGGTAAAAATTTTGTGGATAACAAGGACAGTAAGGAAAAAGGCAGTATCATCACAATAATTGCTACCGATATCCCGTTTAACTCGAGACAATTAAAACGCATTGCCAAACGTTCCGGTATCGGTATCACTCGCAGTGGCTCATTTAGCGGCAACGGTAGTGGCGAGATTACTCTAGCTTTCTCTACTGCTAACCGGGTAAGTCATTTTCCTGAACACGAGTTGAGTACAATCCAGGCAATTACTGATGACAAAATTGACCGCTACTTCAGAATTACGGTAGATATTGTGCACGAAGCCATTCTCAGTTCTTTGGCTCATGCACAAACAACGCCCGACCGTGACGGTAAGCCAATGTTATGCCTAAAAGACGCCCTCATGCAGCTTGGTGATGATAAAGAGGCAATGCAATTAATTGCAGACTTAGGTCTTTAAATTAAGCCAAAAAAATTACACCGCAAAGTTCTACACCTTGTAAAATAATACCAGCTATTAGGTATTAAAATTATTTGCTAATGATGTAGTTCATGACACAAACAAATAAAAGCCGTATTTGAATTCAAACTCAAATACGACTTTTTTATTTATCCAATACAATATTTTCGTCGAATAAGTCGGCTGTTTCTTTTTGTAAATGATGTGTTACTAAAACAATGGTTTTATTCTTCTGCGTTAAAATCAGTTTTTCCAACGAAATGCTGGCCACCTTGTCTAATGACGAGGTCGCCTCATCAAAAAGATATACGGGCGTATCACGCAAAAGCGCTCGTGCAAGCGCAATCCTCTGCTTCTGCCCACCAGATAGATTAGTCCCCTGGTTTGCCAGTATCGTGTTGATACCAGCGGGTAAATGAGCAATTATTTGATCAATGCCACACGCCGTAATGACCTGTTTTAGCTTTGCAGGAGTAACCTTTTGCCCCAAAGTTAAATTCCACTTTAAACTAGCCGTAAAAATATATGGTGTTTGTTCGACATAAGAAATTATTTGATGCAGCTGAGTATCAGAAATTTTAGCATAGTCTATGCCACCCAATTTGATCGTACCGGTATAATTTTTTAACAGGCCACTAATAATATTAAGCAGCGTTGATTTACCTGCAGCTGAATCACCGAGCAAAAAGAAGCACTTAAAAATGGTAAAATCACCCAAGAGCATTACGACAACTTTTTCAAGTATCAAAATAAAATTAATACTCAAAAAAGTATTAATATCATCTTGTATCATAAACAACGCCTTAAAAATTGTTTTCAATAATTAATAAAAGGTTCTCAGAAAATATTTTCTGGGAACCTTTTTAGTTAAATTTATACTAGGTCGTTTTTCTTTTCACTAATGAAACCGGAATAGTAAATTTATGTTCTAAAATATCTTCTCTTTTCAGTATTTTTAATAAATTGGTAGATGAAACCCGGGCAATCTCTGAAGTATTCTGCCTAATTGTGGTTAATTGCAGCTTGCTGGCCACTGGGGTATCGTCAAAACCAACTATACTCAATTGTTCCGGTACTCTAATCCCCTCACCTATTGCGGCCTGATAAATATAACTTGCCACGTTATCATTGATGGCAAAAATACCCAGTTTTTGATGTTCTTTCAGTAGCTTTTTTATCTGCTTAAATATTTTATCTTTGACTAGATAAATCTCGTCTGAATTAGTTTTAGAATTAATAATTATTGGTTTATTTATGCCGCGACTTTTGACCGTTTGCGTGAAACCCAGAATACGGCTTTTATTGCTGGAAAATTCATTATTTTTATTTGTAAGCATAATAGGATAACAACCTCTATCAACCAAATGGTTAGCGGCTATCACTGCACCTGCGTAATTGTCAGAAGAAGCTGTAATTGTGTTGTTACTTAGTTTGGGTGACCGATCTATAAATACCGTAGGTAAATCTGCCCGGTTTTTGCTTATTGCTCTTTGAGTAGAGATAACCACTAGCCCATCAACTATATGATTACTCAACTTCGCGATATATTTTTCTTCTATTTCCGCATTTCTTTCTGTATTGCACACAATAGTTAAATAATCTTTTTCAAAAAAATATTGCTCACATTTTTTAACTATAGCAGCATAATAAGCGTTAGTAATATCGGGTACCAAAATACCAATTATTGCAAGGCTGCCCTTACGCATCCCTTTAGCAATTATATTCTGTGAATAATGATTTTCCTTAGCTATTTTTAAAATTTTATCCCTGGTTTGATCAGAAAACCTACCCGTATTATTTAACACTCGCGAAACTGTTGAAACTGAAAAGCCACTTAAACGAGCAATATCTTTAATTGATTTTACTGCCATTCTGCAATTTATCCTAATTTAAATTCTATTTTTATTTTTCTAATTTTACTTTACATCTTGTCAACAACATTATACAATAAAAATGTAGTTAGCGGAAACGCTTGCATTGATTGACTTTGAGGCCTTTAACTTAGGCCTATAATTTTTACTGTTTGCGCAAACGTTACCGCATTTTTGTTATAAAAGCAGGAGGAGAAAAAGCGTGAAAATTAACGATTTAAATGTGCAAATTTATGCTGACGGCGCTGTAATCAGTGACATGGTCAAGGCCAAAGAAAGTGGTGTAGTTAAAGGTTTTACTACCAACCCCTCATTAATGAAAAAAGCCGGCGTTACCGACTATCTTAGTTTTGCTAAAGAAGTATTAGCAAAAGTAACTGGTCTGCCAATTTCATTTGAGGTTTTCAGCGATGATTTTGACACAATGGCCAAGGAAGCTCGAAAAATTTCAGCTTTAGGCGAGAACGTTTTTGTAAAAATACCAATTACCAATACCAAAGGTGAATCTTCTGTACCTTTAATTAAGAAATTATCTGCAGAAGGAATCAAGTTAAACGTTACCGCAATGTTTACATTAGAGCAAACCAAGGATGTATTAGCGGCATTAAAACCTGACTCGCAAAATATTCTCTCAATTTTTGCCGGTCGTTTGGCAGATACTGGCATTGACCCAATGCCGTTAATGAAAGAAGCGGCAAAACTTTGTCATGAAAATGGTAATGGCTGGCTGTTGTGGGCAAGCTGCCGCGAAGTACTTAATATTTTTCAAGCCGAAGAATGCGGCTGTGACATTATTACGTGCACCGCACCCGTTATTGCCAAATTCCCACTAATTGGAACTTCTCCTAAAGAGCGTTCCTTACAGACAGTCCAAGACTTTAACAAGGATGTTAAAGCGCTAGGATTCTCCATTTTATAAGCTACTGAAAATAAGAAAGTTGAGGCGTTAAAATGTTTTTATCTGCGTTGTTAGTAGCTTTACTCGCTATCATTTCCCAATGGTGGTTTTTTGCCCCGATAACAAGGTGTTTAACTTATCCATTGACCACCGGCCTGTTAGTAGGTATTTTTATGGGCAATCCAATGCTGGGAATGCTATCAGGTGCCACTATCCAGCTGGTTTATCTGGGCTGGATCAATACTGGTGGTGTAATGCCGAGTAACACTATGGTTGCCGGTATTTTCGGTACCGCATTAACCATCCTTTCCGGAGCAAATCCTAAATTAGCAGTTACCTTTGCTGTACCTTTCTCATTAATCGGGCTTTTAATGGTAGAAATCTACCAAAGCGTTAACTCATTTTGGGTTCACAGAGCTGATGCCGAATTGGCTAAGGGCAATGTTAAAGCTATCAGGTTCTTAAATTATGTACCTTCATTCATTGTGTCACTGATTGTCTACGGTATTCCTGCCTTTTGTCTAGTATATTTTGGCAAAGGTTGGGCACAAAGCATGTTACGCATGATTCCTAAGAGCTTAACCACTGCACTTGAAGTCGTTGGTGCAATCATGCCTGCTCTAGGTATCGCAATGTTACTTAATTACTTAGGTAAGAAATCACTAGTACCATACTTCTTTATTGGTTTCTTCTTGACTGCCTATCTTAAACTGCAAATTATGGCTGTTGCTATTTTCGCAGGTTTATTAGCCTACCTACTTTACATCAATGAAAAGTTCAGAACTACCGCTACTAATGCTGCACCGGCAAAGAAAAAGGTTAATAGACTAACTTTGCAAAATAGAACAGGAGCACCACAAACTGTAACTCCTGCTGCAGCTGATAGTACTAGTATTGCTCAAGACATTTCCCCATTAAACTATAAAATTAAATTGACCCATAGCGACTTAGTTAAAACTTGGCTATGGGAGCAATCAGACGAGGCCTGCTATAACTATGAAAGGCTGCAGGCTTTGGGTTTAACCAACATGATGATCTACCCTATCCGAAAATTATATCCGCAAAACAAACAGGCAGACGAACTTAAAAAGTACATGGTATTCTTTAACACTGAACCACACATGGTTGGACCTGTTATTCACGGTATTGCACTTTCGATGGAAGAAGCACGTGCAAACGGTGCGAATGTGAGCGCTGAGGATATTAACGGTGTTCGTACAGGATTAATGGGACCCGCAGCAGGTATTGGTGACACAGTACAGCAGGGTATAATCTTCCCAATTTTGGCAAGTATTGGAGCCACTATGGCACTGGAGCGTAATTACTTTGGTCCAATTATGTTCACTGTCGTATTCGAATTGATCATCTATTCTATTGGTTATTTGATGTTTATGTATGGTTATAAAAAAGGTAAGGCTTCAGTTGTATCCATTTTAAAGAGTGGCTTGCTTGATAAAGTCACAAATGCGTTCTCAATTGTAGGCTTAATGGTTGTCGGCACTATGGCAGCCACGAGGGTAACTATTAAAACACCATTAATTTGGCATGTAGGTCAAAGCGTAATTAAGGTGCAGTCTTTATTTAATCAGTTAGCACCCAGTTTAATTCCACTATTAATTACTCTGTTAGTATGGTGGCTTTTAAGAAAGAAAGTTAACGCAAGTATTATTGTTGTCGGCATTTTTGTAATAGGTATTTTATGTTCCTACTTGGGCATCTTGGCAACTATTTAAAGGAGAATTAATTTGATACAAATTATTTTAGCTAGTCATGGTCAATTTTGTTTAGGGTTGAAACAGACCGTGGAAATGATTGCCGGAAAAACAGACTACTTAGAAACAATTTCTTTTAAACCCGGTCAAGATCCTGATAATTATAGGGATAATTTTGAACAAGTACTAAAATCGCAAAATGACCAATCTACATTAGTACTAGTAGATTTAAAGGGTGGTACGCCTTTTAATACGGCAATGTATTTAAAACAAAAATATAATTTAGAAATAGTTACTGGGGTTAATGTGCCTATGCTTTTAAGCATTATTACTAGTAGAACAGCAAAAAGTTCGATTAGCGATTTGCTCAATATCTGTTTAAATAATGAAAACTGGGGTATTCAAAATAGTAAATTAGGAGGAACACATCATGCAAAACTTAGTCTTAACTAGAATTGATGACCGTTTAATTCATGGTCAAGTCATGACCAAGTGGCTCAAAGAAACCGGAGCACAAAACGTTGTTATTGTGGATGACGCAACATCAAATAATGACTTTATGATCAACGTTTTTGAGCAGGCAGTACCCGAAGATATTGGTATTGGTATATTTAATAAAGAAGACGGCGTCACATTCTTTTCACAACCACTGGAAGCCCCGACCATTATCTTGGTTAAGGTTCCTGAAACTATCGAATATATGGTTGATCATGGTATTGACATTACAGACGTTGACTTGGGAGGTATGGGAGCAAAAGATGGTCGCAGCACCCTATACCAATACATCTCTACCAGCCCAGCAGAAGACGAATGCTTCGAGCGTTTACTAAATAAAGGCGTAAATGTTTACGTGCAAATAGTACCGCAAAACGAAAAACAGCCAATAAAGCCATTGCTCACTAAAAAGGATAAATAAATTATTTTATTACTTTTGCTAATAATTAAGAGGACCAGTTTTCATCATTTTGAGTAAAACTGGTCCTCTTAGTATATTTACAGCAACATTAAATTGACTATTCTGCCAGCTCTTGACGATAAAGCTGAGCAGTTTTAGAATCAAACGCACACATAATAATCTTCATTTGATAGTCGGCGTTCTGTTCCAGCCAATTTTTGACAGCCGCAAAAGCAATGTGAGCTGCCCGTGATGCAGGAAAACCATAAGCTCCCGTAGAAATGGCGGGAAAAGCAATACTGTGTAACCCGCGACTTTTAGCTAAAGCTAAAGAATTTAAATAGCAGTTTCTTAGTAACTCATCGTCTTGGTTAGAACCTGAATAAATGGGGCCCACAGTATGAATGACATACTTTGCCGGTAATTGATAACCATTAGTAATTTTAGCTTGTCCTGTCTCGCAACCATGCAATTGACGACATTCAGCTAATAATTTGGGTCCTGCCGCACGGTGAATTGCACCATCAACGCCTAAGCCGCCAAGAAGCGACTTATTTGCGGCATTGACAATTGCATCGATTGTTAATTTGGTAATGTCACCCTGAACGATTTTGAGATTTTCCATGAATTTAGCCTCTTTTTATTCTATTCTAAACCTAAAGCTATTTTTGCCCAAACAAAAATGCGATCACATTGTGGTCGCATTTTATGCATTCAACTTCATTTTCTTTAACGTTTTTCAGTTAAAAGTAAGACTTGGTATGGTTTTCTTGGAAGATGAAATTTGTCTTTGTTAGTAATTTCAGCCGCAAAGTCTTGTGTTGTTTCTGTCCAAGCATTAATTAGTTTGGCAGTATATTTCTTGTTTTCAGGTAAAAAGTCCAAGATAACAAATTCAGACCCATTGTCGCCAAAATAAACCAGCCATTTATCTTCTTCAGGGTTTGAACCAACCGCGTAGTCCCAGTGGGGACCGGATGTAGCTTGAGGCTTTATCCAGCTAAAACCGTTATCTTGGAGCAAGTCATTTAAGAAATTAATTTTCTTTTGACTTTCTCCGTATAATTTACCTCCATGTGCCCACCAGATCGGTCGGTCAGTATTAGGCTTGTCAATGTAAGTTTCGCCGTGTGTACAACCTCCACCACGCAAGATGACCCGCCAGAAGCTGTCCATCATTCCTTGAGCCGTATTATCACCCCAGCCAAATTCAATATTGCCTTCATAGCGGCATTCATCAACCACTACCGGCTTTTGGTATTCAGCAATCCATTTAGGCACCATGAATAAATTATCAGTTTGGATACTTAAGTGCGTGATCCACGGCTTAGTATGATCATACCAATTTTTAATTGTGTCTTTATGCTGAGGGGGATCATAAAAGTTATGGATTGATTCCAAGTGGTTAGACGGATCCTTTTCATGCACATACTGTCCAATAACATCCCAGTCTTTTAGTGGAATTTGTCCACACATATCCATTAAATCGTACTCATTGGCTAAAGACCACCAAACATTCTTATACGATGCCAAACGGGCAACTATATATTTTACATATTCTAAGTTATTCTTCAGCCCCATACGGGCAAAGCCCCAGCGGTCATAGGGGCTGAATAAAATCAGATCAGCTTCTATTCCCAGCTCATCCAGCTTGTCAATATTATTCTCCAAGTTTTGGAAGTACTGGGGCACTGGACGGGTAAAATCAAAGCCAGTATTGGCACCATCAAAGACCCAATCAGTTCCTCCGCGCTTAACATTAGGCTGACCTGCGAAAGGATAGATTTCAGGTTCATTATTGTTATAGTCATAGCTTTTCGGAAAAACCAGCATTCTAATTTTATTGAAACTATTCTCTTTCAAAGTTTGAATAGTCTGCTTTTGGATATTTGCTGGTTGAACAGTCCAAGCATAAGCTGTAGTGCCAAACGGAATAAAACCTGTGCCGTCCGCATAGGCGAAATGAGATTTACCAGCAACCCGAACCGGACCATGATTATTGCCTTCAGCGTTTGCAACTGTAAAATGAACCTCTTTTTTATCAAGAGCAGGTATATTAGAAGCTGTAGTCAAGGTATATTCGCCCACTTGTTCCGGCATATACCTAATCTTGTAAATACCATTGCCATCATAAAAACCGTCAACGGTGACTAAATGATTGTTATGGTTGATCGTTCCAGTCAAGTTGACATCTCTAAACGGATTACCATTTTTTGGTCCATCTAGGGCTAATTCATATCTGTGCCATTTTTCAATTGTCGTCATTTTAAATAACTCCCCTCTTTAAGCTACGCCACATTTCTAGCTTTATTACTGCCTTTACTTCTAAGAATTGCCATTATTACAAAGACAACTGCTATTAGGCCCAATATACCTGCACTAATCTTCATTTGATCAACTGCCGTACTTAAGCCCGTTATTTTGCATAAGATCGAAATAACATAAGGAGAAGCAAATGCACCTAAATTATTGCAGACTTGCGCAATTGAAATAATCATATTACTGATTGAGCCGTCAACTTCTCCCAAGATTGTGTCATACACATAAGGGATAATTAAGTTGGCAATCATCATTAATAGTAAACCGATAAAGAAAATAGCCATGTTGCCTGCTTTTGAGCAAACAATAAAGCCAACCGCACCGCAGGCAACTGCTACTGCCGGGGTAAAGTGCTTTAACATCTTAAAGATTTTCGAATATGCCATAGAAATCACTGCGCCAATTAGGCCCGCGATTGCGATTTCTGTAGAAAGTGCACCCTGATTGGCAAGATGATTCTGTTCAATAACTAAAGCCGAAGCTGTAGCTTCAACCATAAAAGCTGAAAAGAATAGAAACAGCTTCAAAAAGGCAACATATATTAAACCGGGTATTTTAACGCGCTTTTTTGTTTGGGTATTATTCGCTGCAACACTTTGCCCTTCAACAGTCGTTTCCTGCTCCATTTTTGGTGTGTAGCCCATCATAAAGAGAGCTAAGAACGGAATTATAATTAAAAAGTACAAAAAGGTTGCTTGCCATTTGATCCCCAAAAGCAAGCCGGAAACAAAGGTCATTGAGCTGTTACCCAGAGTCCCCATAGCTCCTTGAATACCAATTAATGTCTTTTGTTCTTCACCGCTAAAGCAGTCGCCAATTAAAGAAACGGCAAGGGATGTAAACAGCCCTATACCTGCTCCAACCAGCAAACGGCTAATCACAATAATAGTAAAATTATTAACAAAAAACGGAATAATACCACCAATTAAAGCTACAATCATGCCTATGATTACGGTATTTCTTTTACCAAACCACTTAATGACAGCATTGCTGAACAAGATGAACAACATGATTGTGAATGATGGAATAGTAAATAATGCCTGCACCGAAGTCACAGATTCATGGGGAAAAGATTTGGCAATTAGAGGTATCGCCGCCAGGTTAGAACCAGCAACCTGCAAAAAAAGTGAGATGCCCAAAATTCCTACTTTGAGTTTCCAGTTACCCTTATTTTTCTCCCGCAAATTTTCAACGTTCATAATTAAACTCCTTTCTAAAGTATTAGGTTTAACGTTGATTTACATTTTTATATTATCTTGTAACCGGTTACAACGCAATAGCGATTTACTTAACTATGACTAAAATAGAATAAATTAATTTATGAGTTATAATAAAAATGTAACCCATTACAGTAATTAAAAAAGGATCAATCATGTCTACTATTAAAGATGTAGCTAAATTAGCTGGAGTGTCTGTAGCCACTGTTTCTCGAATTATTAATGATTCGCCTAACGTCAGCCCTGCTACTAGAAAAAAAGTCGCACGAGTTATCAAAGAAATAAATTATCAGCCTAATCAAGTAGCACGAACTTTATACCAAAAAAAATCGCGGATGATTGGCATCATCATCCCCGACCTAAACAACCGTTTTTATGCCCAAATTATTGACGGTATTCAATCTATTCTCCAAAAAAAAGGCTATTCTGCGCTAATTTCTTTTAGTGCCAATTCAAATAAAAAAAACTATTTGAATTTTATTAACGAGTTCCAAAAAAATAATATTGACGGCATTATCACTGCCGCTTTTGATATGCCAGCTGCTTTGAACTTGGCAACACCTCTTGTAATGTATGATAGCGCTAATATTGATGATAATGTTGCCCGCATAGTTTCAGACAACATCAAAGGTGGCAAAGACTGTATTTCTCTATTGCAAAATCAGGCAACTAGGGTAATGATTCAGCATTGGCCCCTGAAATTGCCAACTGTACGAGAAAGAGTAGAGTCACTAGTTAACGAGCTAAACAAGCTTAATATTCCTTATATACTTAAAAAGGTTTCCGAAACCGATCCTGAGAAAGCTGCGCAAGAAGTTTTAAAGAAAAGCAATCGGTTTGACGCGGTAATTGCAGTTAACGACATCTATGCTGCGGAAATTATTAAGGAAGCTCAACGGCGTAATCTTAAAATCCCAGCTGATTTTCAACTTATAGGCTATGATAATAACGTGCTATGCGAATATACTACGCCTACAATTTCTACAATTGATCAACAGCCAAAATTGATTGGCCAAACTGCAGCAAGGCGATTATTAGATTTAATCAATGGAAAAAAATCTAGTCAAAATAGTATTATTAACGTCATTCCTATTAAGAGAAATTCAACATATTAAATAAAACAGGAGCTTAAAGTCTAACTTTAAGCTCCTATTCGTTTTTATTAATAATCTATCAACAATTGGTATTATTATTTGTTGTAAACTTGCTTCTTAAATGAAGCTACATTATTCTTAGTAATAATCTTGACTGCTACCTTGTCGTTCTTAGGAACCTTCTTATTCTGGTAGTGATCGTAAACCTTTTGGACAGATTCTTGACCTATCTTATTCCATTGCTGACCAACAGTAGCCGTAATTTGACCCTTTTGAATTAAATTCAAGCTGGCAAGAGTACCATCAAAACCAATGATAGTTATTTTCTTGTTAGCTGCTTTAACAGCTCGAGCTGCACCAACTGCTTCTTCGTCGTTTTGGGCAAAAATACCTTTAATATCGCTATGAGCTTGTAAAATGTTTTCGGTAACGGTCAGGGCCTTGGCACGGTCAAACTGAGCGGTCTGCTTAGTCACAATATTTAATTTCTTATCACCAATACTATCAAAACCTTTACCACGTTCACGTGTGGCAGAAGCTCCAGGAATTCCTTGAATTTCAGCAATTTTAGCATTTTCGCCTAATTTTTCAATTAACCAATTAGCAGCTTTTTTACCTCCGGCAATATTGTCAGAAGCAACTGTTGAAACTACTTTACCGGAGTCAGCACTACGGTCAACACAGATTACAGGAATTTTAGCATCATTAGCTTTTTTAACTACTGTAGAAATAGCTGAAGAATCACAAGGGTTGATAATTAAGGCATCTACCTTTTGTGTGATTAAATCTTCAACGTCGTTATTTTGCTTTGAAGTATCATTATTTGCGTCATCGATGATGACCTTTGAACCATGCTTTTTAGCATAGTCACTAATAACATTCTTTAAATTAACAAAAGCAGGGTTAGTCAATGTTGAGATAGACACACCAATTTTCAAATCTTTTGGTGCCTTCTTTTCTACTTTAGAAGACGAACCCGAACTGTTGCTTAAGCCTGTGGAACCACAGCCCGCAAGTATTCCCCCTGCTAAAAGCAAGACAGAAGCTGCAGTAGCAATTTTCATCAATCGTTTGGAAAAATTTTTAATATTCATCATTATTTCTCCTCTAAAAATAATTTTATTCCCTGTTCTTTTGTGTTTGGGAATCAATCATAACCGCAATTAAAATTACGACACCTTTAACAATTTGTTGATAGAAACTATTAATCCCGAGTAAATTCATACCATTGCTTAAAGAAGCAATTAACAAAGCACCCACGAGAGTCCCTGCCATTCTTCCTTTACCGCCCATCAGGCTGGCACCACCAATAACAGTGGAAGCAATAGCGTCCATTTCATAAGACATACCTGCATCGGGCTGGGCTGAACCTAATCTTGAAGTTAGTATAAAGCCAGCCAAAGCCGCAAATAAACCAGAAATCGTGTAGATAATAATCAATAATTTCTTAGTTTTAACACCAGCCACAAACGCAGCTTTTTCATTGCCGCCTAACGCGAAGGTCTTACGACCAAAAGCAGTTTTATGAAGTAGAACGTAGCAAATAATAAATGCAATCAGAGTAATAATTACTGGAAATGGAATACCAAATAAATAGCCTTGCCCTACAAATTGGAAGAAAAAGCTGGTATTCATTTTACCGCCAGTAATAGGATTGCCACCTGTGAAGACATATGTGGCACCGCGCCAAATAGTCATAGTAGCCAAGGTGGCAATAAAGGGGGTAACTTTGCCCCAGGTGATGAATACACCATTGAGAGCTCCCAATAAAGCTCCGATTGCAAGACCAATTAATGCGGCAAGCCAAGCAGGTGTGCCTCCTAGAATCAAGCTGGCACTGATAGCTCCTGTGAAAGCCAAAATAGAACCGACAGATAAATCAATACCGGAAGTAAGAATAACAAATGTCATTCCAAAGGCGATTAGAGCGTTGACCGATGCTTGACGAAGCAAATTTAATAAGTTATTTGGCGCAATAAATTGTGGGTTTAAAACTGTAATAATAATTACTAAAATTATTAAGGCCACGAGCGCCATGTATTTCGTAAAATCAAATTTCTTTTTTGTTGTTTTTGCCTTGTCCATTCTACTTTCCTCCTGTAGCTAATTTCATCACTTGTTCTTGAGTTGCACCTTGGGCATTAATGACGCCCATTTGTTTACCTTCATACAGCACTTCAATACGATCACTCATACTAAGAACTTCAGGCAGGTCACTAGAAATCATTATGATGGCTACGTGTCTGTCGGTTAACTGATTCATCAGTTCATAAATTTCTTTCTTGGCACCTACGTCAACTCCACGAGTTGGTTCATCCAAAATTAAAATCTTGGAGCCGCTGCCAACCCATTTAGCTAAAACAACCTTTTGCTGGTTACCGCCTGACAAGCTGCCGGCCGTTACTTGCGCATTATTAGCCTTCACTGTTAACCGCTTAATCAGCATGTCAGCAAATTTATCTTCTGCTTTTTTGTCAATAATGCCATGCTTACGGAAAGTATCAATACTTGGCAGGGCAATATTATCTTCTAAAGATTGTTCAGTGATCAGACCCTCATTTTTTCTATCTTCAGTTAAAAAGCCAATGCCCTTTTTAATGGAGACGCTGGGACTGGTTAATTTTGTTTCCTTGCCTGCGACATAGATTTTACCGGAGCTTAATTTGTCAATTCCAAATAAGGCCCTCATGGTTTCCGTTCTGCCAGCTCCCATCAAGCCGGAAAATCCTAAAATTTCTCCTTCGTGGACTTCAAAACTGATATCGTGAAACTTCTTGCCTGATAAATGTTCAGCTTTTAATGCCACTTCTCCCAAATGCGGGTGGCGGCCAGGATAATAGTCGCCAATGTCACGGCCTACCATGTCGTGAACGATTTGATTTTCGGCAACGTCTTTGGTCTGATAAGTGTTGACTGATAAGCCATCACGCATAACTGTTACCCGGTCACATATTTGCCAAAGTTCTTCCATTCTGTGCGAGATGTAAATAAAACCGACGTTATTAGACTTTAATTCTCTAATTGTTTTGAATAAAATAGCAGTTTCATTCTCAGTCAGTGCGGCAGTAGGCTCGTCCATAATAATTATTTTGGCGTTAATCATCAGAGACTTAGCTATTTCCACCATTTGCTGCTGACCTACAGTCAAGTCGCCCATTTTACTGTCAACATCAATGTCTGAACCTAAATTCACCAAATACTGCTGAGCTTCTTTTCTCATTTTCTTTTGATCAACTAGGCCCAGCTTAGTTTTAATTTCTTTATTCAAAAACATATTATCGACAACGCTCATTTCGGCAAAGTTGTTCATTTCTTGGTGAATAAAACTAATGCCATGATGTTCCGCGTCTAATGCGCTGGCGTAGGTAGTGTCGTGGTCGTCAACTTTAATTGAGCCCGCGTCTTTTTTTAGTAAGCCAGTTAAAATATTCATTAAAGTAGACTTGCCGGCGCCGTTTTCGCCCATTAACGCATGGACTTCGCCAGAATGAACGTCAAAATCCACGCCCCGTAAAACTTTATTGGTTCCAAAAGATTTTTCAATCCCTTTCATTTCAATTTGCATGAAAAGGCTCACCTCCTAAAAAATCACACCACTTTCGAGAA
Organism: Lactobacillus sp. W8093; assembly: GCF_016100925.1. NCBI lineage: Bacteria > Bacillati > Bacillota > Bacilli > Lactobacillales > Lactobacillaceae > Lactobacillus > Lactobacillus sp. W8093. The sequence continues at coordinate 22,557 of NZ_JACFRL010000002.1, forward strand.
TTACGTTTGAGAAAGGCGTCTCTTCTCCTGTTCGAATAAAAGCTTTTGCCCTGCGTAAATCCTGCTTTAATTCACTGTGAGGAATAAACTCAATTTTAACGTTTGGCAAAATTGCTTTAATGTTTTCTAACTGCTGTGGGTTCTGTTTCTTAATTTCCTCAGCAACATAAACTTTTTGCACAGCCAATTCTTTAAGAACTTCTTTTAAAACTTGCGTAAATGAGGGGAGGTTGGCAGAAACTGCCAAATCAATTTTTTCTGTTTCTGGCGGTACGGGCGTCCCCGCATCACCAATTCCTAGCCAATCCATGTGCCCCATGTCAGCCACGACACGAGAGATATTAGAATTTAAAATACCTGTTTTCTTCATATTAATCTTCCTTTCCGTACACCTGCTCAACCTTTTCTTTGGTAGGAATTGAAGGTTGCGCACCCATAACTTCAATGGTGATTGATGAAGCTTTTTGACCATAATCAATCGCTTCAAAAATATTTGAAAAATCTGGTTTTAATATGGATGCCATTGCACCAACGAAAGTATCTCCGGCTCCCGTAGTATCTACTACATGGACTTTGTGTGCAGGAACTAATTGGCTGATGGAACCAATTGAACAGTGTACTCCGCGCGAACCTAAAGTAATTAATGTTACTTTTACTCCCTTTTTCTTAAAATACATATCTGTTTCGTGCATTGCATTTTGGTCCTTGACTTTGATGCCTGTAATAAAGGCACTTTCTGTTTCGTTAGGAGTAATAATGTCCGTTAATTCCAGTAGTTCATCACTAATTTTTGCGGCTGGAGCAGGATTTAAGATAGTTATCACGTCATGTTTTTTAGCAATCTTAAAAGCCTCAAGAGTTGCTTTAATTGGCGTTTCAAACTGCGCAATAATGTACTGAGACTTTGCAATCACATCTTCTGCTTTAACTATCTGCTTATGACTAATTAAACTGTTAGCTCCGGCATAAACCAAAATACTGTTTTGCCCATTCTTATCAAGCAAAATTGTAGCCGCACCTGTTTGCTCGTTTTCTTTAACTTCGACGTTAACTAAATCAATGTTTTCCTTGCCCATTGTTTCTAACATGAATTTCCCTGCAGTATCGTTGCCTACTGCGCCGATAAAATGAACAGTAGCACCGCTACGCTGTGCAGCCACTGCTTGATTAGCTCCTTTTCCGCCACCAGCATACGTTTTCTTATTTACTTGGAGCGTTTCACCAGGTAACGGGATATGAGTAATGTGATAAGTAGTATCTAAATTGATACTGCCAAGAACCGAGATATTAATACTCATGTTTTCCCCCTCTCACTAAAAACAAGTATTAAGCTTTATCTGACTTAAGGCTTTAATATACAGAGCCTTACACAAATTTCATTATCCCAGTTAATGCAATCGCTTTCAATAGCAGTTGATAATAAAATTTTATTTTAGTTTTGGTTTAGTTGCCGTTAGAGCACAAAAAAAGCAAGAATATGGGAATATTCTTGCCTTAACAATTACTAACTTTAAAAAGTAATTTTTATTTATCAGTTAAAATTGATTCATAGTCGCCGTACCAATATGCTGCAACTTTATCTTTAATCGGGTCAAAATAATCTGGTTCAACGTTAATGTACTTTCCTGCTTCAGCAAGAATTGGCACAACGTCGGCACGGACGCCAGCCATGTGGTGAATATAAGGACCATAGACATATTTTGCTTCAAAACGGTTTAGATCCTTAAATTCAAACCAAACATAAGTTCCTTGTTCATACGGACCCGCACAAGTTTTAGCATTGCCCAGCAGCATAGAATACTTGCCGTGGTCACCGTCAAAACGAACTAAAGTATAAGTGCCGTCTTTAGCCTGAAAAGCAGCAGAACCGGGATAATCAAATACAAAGTGCGATGGTGGCAAAACCGGACGGTTTTTAGCCGTTTGGAAGGCAAATGTACCCAGATGCTGCAACAATTCGCCGTTTTCGTTTTCAGGGTGGCGGCAGTTGACATCAGCAAATAACGCTCTTTCATCCCCAAGCGTAGCAGATTCTGCCAAGACTTCTGAAATTGCCCCGTTAATATCGGTCTCGCAGGTTACCGGCAGTCCTTCTGTTTGGAGCAAAGCCTCAGAAGCATACGGCAAAATTCCGATTTCACGCTGCAGCTCCGTCCAGCATTGAATAGTGCCACAGTTGCAACCATATTGCTTCATTTTATCTTGCATAGCCAATTTCAAGGCAGCGACTTTAGTAAAATCATCTTCCTTAATTTTAATATCTGCCCATTTTCTAAAAGTATCTTTAGTCTCTGAAATGCGCGGATCGTTTTTCTTAATTAAATCATTCATATATGAAGTAAGCTCACCTAAAGGGATTGGTGAAAGTTGAATACCGAATTTTTCCAATAATTCGCCTTCATTGACAATAACTGACCAGAAATCAAAGGGACGAGGACCTATCTGCAAAACACGGGTATTCCTAAAAGTTTTCACAACATTGCATACCTTCACAAAATCAATTACTCCGCGGCTGAATGACGGATCAGCAATATCGCTATTTCTAATATAGGTAAAAGGAACATTAAAGTGACGCAGAACTTTACCAATAGCAAATAGACCACATTGCGTATCGCGCCTCCTTGAACCGTCGGGAGCCGGTGCCTCGTCTTTTGGTCCCCACAAAAGAACAGGTACGTTGAATTTAGCTGCTAGACGTGCAACTTCATACTCGGTACCAAAATTTTCGTTTGCAATAAACAAACCATCAATAGCCGCCGCTTTAAATTTCTGGGTTATTTTTTCGAGTCCGTCATCATCATAAAGAAGTCCATCATCATTAACTTCTTTAATATCAACGTAGTTAATTCCCAATTCATCTAATTTTTTACGGGTTTTATCTGCAAATTCAATCGCTGCTGTTGCTGAGAAAATGTTTCTTCTAGTTGGTACAAAGCCAATTTTTATTTTTTGTAAACTTTTATTATTAACCATTAAAAAAAGAGCCTCCTAATTTTTTATATTTGTATTCGCTTCCAAAGCAAAATATAAACTAAACTAGAAGACCATTCAATACTGTTTTTACTTAATTAGACTAAACTATTTTTATAATGATTCCCTCTTAACCAATTTGGTTGAGATAAAGCACTTTTGGGGCAGCCAATTGTGGTCAGCAGCTTTGTTTTGTAATTGATTAATTGCTTGGCTGACAATCTGCGTTATCGGGACGTGAATCGTTGTTAATTCAGGCGTAACCATCGTGTCTTCAAAAATATCATCAAAGCCCATGATTGCTATATCTTGGGGCACTCTAATTTTTTCTTTTGTAAATTCTTTGACCAAACGTAGGGCCATATAATCATTTTCACAAAAAAGTACTTCAGGAAAAACTTTGCTCAAATGGATAAATTGCGGCAAGGCTCCTCTAAGTTCAGTAGGATTTAAGCTAAAAATAAATTCCGGCGGAATTTCAATGTTTTTCTCTTTTAGGGCCTGGGTAAAGCCTGCCCGTCTTTGCGCAAAATTGGGAATACTATGGTTAGAAGCAACATAGCCTATTTTCCGATAGCCTTTAGCCAAAATATATTTACCTGCTAAATATGCCCCCTGAAAATTATCAATTGAGATAAAATCGGCATTTACATCTTTAAAATACGTATCAATAAAGATCACATTTTTTAGTTTTTGATTTATTAACTTAACTTGCTTTTTATTCAGATCGGTTGCCAGCACAATTGAAGCCTTAGACTGCAGCAGTGCTGTATTTTCATTCAGATTATCTTGCAAGTGATTGATATCCAGTTGCACAATTTGGACTTGTCCGCCAAAACCGCCAATATTTTGCGTTAAGTTAGATATTAAGGTGTCAAAAAAGGGCAGACTGGCATAGCTCCGATTCATCATTCCAGCTCGATCGCGAATGATGATCAGACTGATACTGGCCAATTTGCGAACCCCGCCTTTTTTATGTTTGCGTAGCGGCTCATAACCTTGATCTTTAATAACCTTAAAAATCTTTTTTCTGGTTTTTTCGCTTACACCCGGCTTGCCATTTAGAGCAAAAGAAACAGCGGCTTTAGAAACGCCCGCTATCTTTGCAATATCACTCATTTTTAGGTTCAAAAAATCATCTCTTTAATAATATTGTTTACTAATATAAGCTAAACTAACTAATCAATATAACTAAACTAGTTATAAGCATGATACTCTATCAGTGTAAGCAATTACAAGTAATTATTTTTGATAATGAGGTGTTTTCATGAATATTCTTGAATTAAAAAAGAAGGCTGTTGCACTAAGAAAAAGAACATGGCAGCTAATCTATAATCACCAAAACGGTCACACCGGTTCTGACTTATCCTGTGCTGATATCTTAGTTGCTTTATACTATGCGGTTATGAACCAAAACGCAGAAAATATTGGTCAAAAAGATGTTGACACGTATATTCAAAGTAAGGGTCATGCTGTTGAAATCTGGTACGAAATTTTAGCTGATAAAGGTTATATAGATCGCGTTGACCTTGAAAAAAGGTACTCTACTTTTAACAGCCCCTATATTGGCCATCCAACTACTGAAGTCAAAGGCATGGAATTTCATACGGGCTCACTGGGTCATGGGCTAGGTTTAGGCGTTGGCGTCGCTCTTGCAGCTAAGATGAAGCAGTCACGCAAACACATTTACGTTTTAATGGGTGACGGTGAACAAGCTGAAGGATCAATTTGGGAAGCCGCAATGGCAGCTGGCAATTATAACTTAGACAATCTCACGGCCATTATTGACCACAATGACCTGCAAATTTCCGGCACTACCGATTCAGTGATGCGCTCAAACCCGCTAAGCACCAAATACCGTGCATTCAACTGGGATGTTTTGGAAGTTAATGGCAATAATATGGGCGATGTGGTTAATATTTTAACTAAGCCAAATGACACCAACAAGCCACGCCTGATTATTGCTAATACGGTCAAGGGCAAAGGTATTTCAGCAGCCGAAAACAGAGCGGATTGGCACCATAAAATTCCTACTGCAACTGAATACCAAGCAGGACTACAGGAATTAGATGCACAAATGGAGGCGTTAAATAATGAATAAGTTGGATGAAAAATTAACTGCAAATGCAGTCATTGCAAAAACGCTAGACGAGGCAACTACTAGCGATCCAGATTTAATAGTGGTCACATGCGATTCTCGGGGATCGGCAGGACTAGTTCCTTTCACTAACGCACATCCCGACAGAACCATAGAAATGGGCATAGCTGAACAAAACGCCGTAACTGTAGCCGCAGGTATGGCTCATGAAGGTAAGCATCCCTATGTCTTTTCTCCAGCTTCATTTCTGGCCATGCGAGCAATTGAACAAGTCAAAGTCGATGTAGCATTTAACCACAATAACGTTAAACTCATTGGTATTTCTGGCGGTAATTCATACACTTGGCTGGGCAATACGCACCATTCACTTAACGATGTGGCAATTACGCGGGCAATTCCTGACCTAGAAGTCTACCAACCATGTGATAAATACCAAATCAAAGCACTATTCAAATATCTGCTTAAGTCAGATAAGCCTGCTTATGTGCGCATTGGTAAACGTAAACTGGACAATGTTTACCACGAAGACTTTCATTTCACTCCCGGCAAGGCCAAAGTAATCCTTCCCGGTAAAGACGTTTGCTTAATCTCTACTGGCGAGACATTATACTTTGCCCTTCAAGCCGCTAAAGAACTGGCTAAGGACGGCATACAAGCTGCAGTGGTTGATCTTGCTTCAATCAAGCCGCTTGATACCAAAATGATTGCCGCCTTAGCACAAAAATTTAATTATTTAGTAACTATAGAAGAACATGACGTTATTAACGGCATCGGTGCCGCCATAGCATGTGAAGTGGCACAGTACGGTCATGCCAAACTTAAAATTTTAGGCTTTCCAGACGAACCGGCAATTCAAGGAACACAAGACGAAGTCTTTCATTATTATGGACTTGACACCGCCGGCATCAAGAAGTCTGTCAAAAGTTTTTTGTCTAAATAGAAGCCGGTAATTTATGCCTGAAGAATATATTTTAACAATTGATCAGAGTACGCAGAGTACAAAAGTTCTTCTTATTGATCAAAATAACCAGATTTTTTGGAAAACCAGCTTGCCTCATAAACAAATAGTCAGCAGGAACGGATGGATTAGCCACGATTTAAGTGAAATCAAGGCCAATTTGAAAAAGCTCTTTGAAGCTGCCCTTATGCAGGTCAAACCTGACCAACTGACAGCCTTAGCAATCACAAATCAACGTGAATCTGCAGCTGCCTGGTCGAAAAAAACAGGTACGCCCCTTTGTAACACCATAGTTTGGCAGGACAATCGTGCTGAAAAACTGATCAAATCTATCTCTTATCCAAAATTAGCAGAAACAGTCAAAACAAAAACTGGCCTGGCGCTCTCGCCCTACTTTACCGGAGCTAAATGGGGCTGGATGCTGCTTCATGAGGCCAAAGTAATTCAAGCCCAGGAAAAAGGCGATCTCTGCTTAGGGACTATGGACAGTTGGTTAATTTACCAACTGACTAATAAAAAGAGTTTTAAAACAGAACCTTCAAATGCCTGCCGGACCCAGTTAATGAACATCCATACAGGAAAATGGGATCAAGAGTTAGGAGCTATTTTTGGTATCGCAATTGAAAGCCTGCCTGAAATCGTTGACTCTAATTCCCACTTTGGTAATACGAATTTATTCGGATTGCTTAACCACTCTATCCCGATCATGAGTGTTCTGGGTGACTCACAAGCTGCGTTATATGCTCATGGCTGTTTTAATGCAGGAGATTTCAAAGTTACCTTTGGGACAGGTTCTTCCGTGATGCTCAATATTGGCAGCAATCTGCCGCGAAGTATTCAAAATAAGCTTAATACTTCGATTGCCTGGTCTTTAAATGGGCAAATTTCCTATGTGCTTGAAGGTAATATTAACTACGCTGGCGCCTGCATTACTTGGCTAAAGGATAACTTAAAGCTGATTAGTTCGCCTAAAGAAACCAGTAATTTAGCATTGGCAGCTAATCGCAACGATCACACCTGTTTAATCCCAGCCTTTGCTGGACTAGGCGCACCCTACTGGCAGCCGGATATGAAAGCGGCTTTTGTCGGAATGACGACTATCACTGGTAAAAACGAACTGGTAAAAGCGACGTTAGATTCATTAGTTTACCAAATTAGCGACACTATTAGTGAACTGAAAAAATTATTTCCGCAAATTAACCGGGAACTTAACGTTGATGGCGGGATGATTCAAAATCAATATTTAATGCAATATTTAAGCGATATTACCCAAATGCAAGTTAAACTTGCTGCTGTTTCAGAATTGAGTGCCATAGGAACAGCTATGAATGCCATGAACCATAATAATAAAATAGCGGCAGTTAAGGTTTATTCACCTAAAATGAAGTTTTCACAAGCACAACTATACCGCAAAGACTGGGAAAATTGGCTTAATATTCTTTCAACAAAGCAAAGCGTATTATAAAAAGAGTGCATTTTTGCTAATTTAATTAAGACAATTACAAATCTTATTATGAAAACGTTAAGATAGTTGGCACACATGCAATGCAATTGTCGTATACTAAAAAGAGATAGGTTCAGTAAATCATTAGTTTAATTAGTAATTCTGAATCAATATTCTTACTCGGAGTTATTTTAACGATGCGCAATGATATCTTTATTTATGTCTATGACGTTATTTTTATACTTCTTTTTATGAGCGTAGTTTGTAACTGCGCCGTTGTTTATAACTTATCAAAAAAGAAGCTCTTTTTACTGTTGAAATGGCTATTTATCTCTTTTATTTTTGAAAGTACTTTTGAAACAGGCTATGAGTTTGTTACCCGCAGCATTATTGCTGTTGGCAGTCGAAAAATAATCTTAAACTACTGGTACTTGCTGGTGGAATTTACCATTACTTTTGGTGAAAATATTATTACTATCTTCTGTCTTAACGAACTAACTAATATGAATAAAAAGTTACCTGTGATCCCAATAGCCAATATTTTGGCGCTAACTTCTTTAATCCTAGAAGTAATTTTTCTTACTACCCTCAATCCAGCCGATTGGTATATTGCAGGTAAAAGCACTAATCAAATCTGTCAGTTCATTATTTTGCTGCTTTTTTGTCTGCCCTGGAAAAAACTGCTCCAGAACCAGCAAATATTTTATATTTGTTCGTTTATCGCGCTGGGATTGTCTTTAATTGAAATTGGTGCCTTTTCAAAATGGCAAAGACTTATCGATGTTAAATTTCCGTTTTACGAAAATCACGTCAACTTAATTGAAGACGGTTATTACTTTATTTTAGCTATTGTTATTTTATTTATTACAAAACACGAACATGAAGAATACACCCACAGGCAAGTGGAAAATTTGGTGCAACAACGGCTTAGTGAATATACTGTGCAAAAATATGAAAACAAAGATTTATCTTTTCAAAAAGCAGAAGTTCACGAATTCTGTGATCATTATGGCTTGACCAAAAGAGAAGTTGATGTCTTACTGTTAGTTTTGCAAGGTGAAAGCAACCAAGCAATCGCAGATAAACTTTATATTACCGTTGGAACTGTTAAGGCTCACGTCCATAATATCTTAAATAAAATGGAAGTTTCCCGCAGAAGCCAACTGATTAATAAATTTTTGAATTACCATTAGATAATCATTTTGCTTTGTAACGCCGCTATAGCGGCTAAATCCAGGTTCATTTTGAAATATGAGCCTGGATTTTTTAATGCCCGTTAAGCTTAAGCTCATAGTCCTTGTAGCCTAAAGATATAGAGAAATATATCTTTAGGTTAATGTGAAAATGGTGTTTTTGCGGATAATGAATTGTAGCGCATGTGTTATTAGTCACATGGGTAAATTTAGTGAAAGAGATGGGAATTATGGAAGCAGATTATGTTTTAACAGGAAAAATTTTTACTGCTGCTCAAAAGCATAAATATGTTGAGGCAGTTGCTGTTAAAGACGGTAAATTTGTTTATGTAGGCTCTAAAGACGGAGCGAAATCTTATATTGGTCCTAAGACCGAATATATTGTTAATAACAACGGACTATTTATCCCGGGAATGACAGATAGCCATATGCACTTTTCATCTGGTGCAACTGAAGGAATGTATAAGATTCAGTTAGCTGGTGGTAAAAGTGTAGATGATTACACGAAGATTATCAAAAAATACGTTGCTGAACATCCAGATCGTGATTATTACATGGGTACTGGCTGGGAAAATGCTATTATTGCCGAAAGACCCGACAAATCATGGATTGATGCTGCATGCAGCGATAAGCCGGTATTATTGCAATCAGTTGACGGACACTCTTACATTGTTAATAGTAAAGCCCTTGAAAATGCCGGTATCGGCAAAGGCTATGTTTCCAAAGAAAAAGGTGAGTTCGTTCTTGATCCTAAGACCAAAGAGCCCACAGGCTTAGTTCGCGAATGGGCAATGGGCGATATTTTAAAGACAGTTCCGGATTATACGGTTGAAGAAATTAAAAAAGCCGTTTTATGGCTGCAAGATCGCTTATTATCAATGGGGTTGACTTCAATCTACGAGCCAATTTTGCGTGATGAAACAAGGGCACAACAGGCTCTGGAAGAATTGGATATCGAAGGAAAATTAAAGTTAAAGGTCGTATCAGGCTTCCACATTAGACCTGAGCATGATAGTCCCGACAAATTAGACGATTTTGCTGCTATTCGCGATGCTTACCATGGTAAACATTATAAATGCAACAACCTGAAGTTTGTCGTTGATGGCGTGGTTGAATCAGCCACAGCTTACTTCTTTGACGACTATGTTCATAAACCGGGATACCGGGGTAACTTCAACTGCACACAAGAGCAATTAAACAACATGATGCGGCGGGCTAAAGAGAAAGGCTTCCAAGTTCACTGCCACGTTATTGGAGATGCCGCAATTGATGCAGCTTTGACTGGAATTGAGTATGCACAAGCCAAAAAGCCTAAAAAAGATTGGCGCCCAACTTTAACTCACCTGCAGGTCATTCGTGAAAGTGACATTGCCAGAATGGCTAAAGACAAAGTCATTGCTGCCTGTGATCCAGCTTGGTTCTTCAAGGACCCAATTTACTTTGACGCTTTGGAAGTTAAGTATTTGGGCTTAGAAAGAGCCTCACGTGAATACAAGTTAAAGTCATTTTGGGATCAAGGCGTTTTGGTATCTGCCGCAACTGATTTTCCAGTGACCAATCCTGATCCAATGGAAACAATCGAAGTTGGCGTTACCAGATGTGCTCCCGGCGATAAGAGTGAAAAGACTGTCTTGGACCCAACTGAAAGAGTCAGTGTCGAACAAATGCTCACCAGTTACACGATTAATGGTGCTTTCCAAAACTTCCGTGAAAAAGAAACTGGTTCAATCGAAGTTGGTAAAGCCGCTGATATGGTCCTACTTGATCAAGACTTATTTACAATTAATCCACATGACATCCACAATACTAAGCCAATCTTCACGATGATTGACGGTAAAATGGTTTACTCGAGAGGTAAGAAGTAGCATGGCAGAAGAAAAAACTAACCGATTAGCACGCGATTTTACCTTTTTCGCCCTTTTCATGTTTGGTGTACCCTCCATTTTGCTGCAATTATGGACAGGTATTTATCAAATCTTTGATACGGCCATCGCGACAAATTTCAATAGTACGGCTACTCTATCTGCCATCAATATTATTTACCCCGTGCAGGCGGTAATTGAAGCCATATCATTTTTGATTTCCGGCGGTTCTACTGCCGTATTAGGCAAAATGATGGGTGAAAAACGTGATAAAGAAGCCAACCAGCTATTTACTTTTATGCTTATTAGCTCAGTTTTAATTACTTTGGTTTGGGTAATTATCGTTACTTTAATGGGCAATAATGTCTGGCTCATGCTTGGAGCTGATGCCAAACTGGCTCCTGTATGCGCAACTTATTGGTCAGTACATAAGTACTTTATGATTGTTTATTGTATTCAGCTCGACTTCCAGATGTGGCTATTGGTAGCTGGTAAACCGACTTATTGTATGGTTATCACAATTGCCGGTGGTTTGGTCACTTTAGCAGCCGACTTTCTTTACCAGGCTGTTTGGCACATGGGCACAGCCGGTGCAGCACTTGGCTTTAACACTGGTGTAGCTTTCTCAGCCATCTTGTCATTGGTTGCCGTTATTTCTCACAAAAATTCATTGCACTACGCAGCGCCAAAGGCAACTCCCGGTGAAATTTGGGAATGTTTCAAATTAGGTTTGGCTGACTTTGTCTACAGTGCCGCTACCGCTGTTATGACTGCCGTCTACAATATTCAGGCAATGAAATTTTACGGCGAAAAAGGCGTAGCTGTTGCCGCCATTTACCTCTACGCACAGTTCTTATTCTTAGCACCATTCTTAGGTTATGGCAAAGGCGTTGGTCCTATTTTCAGTTATCTGATTGGTGAAAAGAATTACGTCAAAATTAAAGATATTTTCAAAAAGTACGTCAAAGCCTGCCTCGTTTTATTAATCGTATTCGGAGTTGGCTCATGGTTTATGGCTTATCCGGTGCTGCGCATTTACGTATCACCTAACTCACCAGAATTTATCTTGGGTAAGCAAAAATGGCTGCTCTTTGCGACATGCTTTGTTTTTGTGGGTATAAATATTTGTATTCAGGACATGTTAACAGCATTCAATGATACAATGATGCCTTTAGTTATCTCAATTAGCCGGTCATTAGTAATGCCAATTCTTTGTTTAATTGTCTTACCAATGATCTTTGGCGGTAATGGTATTTGGATCGCTTTAACAGTTGCTGAAGCATTTACTGCAATTATATCCGTCTTCTTCTTATTTAAGGCACGTACGAAATATCATTACATGTAAAAATTATTTGTCCAATTTAAGCTTCAAATAAAAAAGTCGCACATAATGTGCGGCTTTTTTGCTTGGTCTAAAACTTTACTGGCTATTTTTGCTATTCCAAATACATGCGCTGCAGTTGGGCTAGGTCTTCAGCACTAAAACCCAGAACTTTGGTAAAAAAGGTGGGGAACCCGCCCCAACCGCCGCGAACAGTTTCTGTAATACCGCGAATGGCAATACCTTCTCCTTTAGTGACATTCATCTTAGAAACCATTTGGGTAATTTCATCATTACTTGGCAGTTGTCTTGAAACAGCAAAATCATAAAGTTCGTTAGTTAATAAATAATCGCGGGCAATCGTATCATCATCAATACCCAGAGCCATTAAAATCAATGCCGAAACCATACCGGTTCTATCCTTTCCGGCACTACAGTGATAAACTAAAGCCTCATCTGCCGGCAATTCCAGTAGTTCCGCAAAAACGCGTGCAAACATTTCCTGACTATGTGAACTTAATAAAGTTTGCTGGTATATACGCCCAATAAAGTTATTTTGCATATTGGGAATATGATGCAAAAAGCGGTAGACCCGATTATCCTGTCTGTCACTGATGCCGTCAGAATATATTGGTAAATCAACGTATTCCACCTCAGGCCAGGGATTATCAGGCGAGGAAGATTTTTCATATTCAGAGCGCAAATCACAATCGACAGTGACCCGCAACTTGGCTAATTTAACCTGATCTTTTGCCGTTAGCGAACTAAGCGAATCCGAACGATAAATTTTATTCCATTTAACTGTTTTGCCAGCCGCATTTTGATAGCCGCCAACATCCCGAAAATTCATTGGGCCGTCTAATGCAACTATGCGATCGTGTGCCAATCTTCTTACCTCCCTATGTTTTTATTTGTCATGCGCAAATAGTTGAGTAGCTTTAACTGCTTTCTTCCAGCCATGATAGAGATTTTCTCTTTCACTCTGTGACATTTGCGGAGCAAAGGTTTTACCTACAACAAAAATATCCTTTAATTCCTCAACGTTTTGCCAATAACCAACAGCTAGTCCAGCTAAGAAAGCTGCACCCATTGAGGTTGTTTCCAATACTTGAGCACGTTCTATTTTGATTCCTAAAATATCAGATTGAAATTGCAACAGATAATCGTTATTTGATGCGCCACCGTCAACGCGTAAAGCAGGAATTGTAATGCCCGAATCTTCTTGCATTGTGTCAACTACATCACGTGTTTGATAGGCCAGCGATTGCAACGTTGCCTTGATAAAATCGTAGTTGTTTGTTCCCCGTGTGATGCCAAAAACGGCGCCACGTGCTTCCGAATCCCAGTATGGCGCGCCCAAGCCGGTAAATGCCGGAACAACATAAACCTCGTTTTCAGACTTTGACTGCTTGGCCGCTTTTTCTGAATCTGCAGCTGTCTTGATCATTTTCATGGAGTCACGCAGCCACTGGATCGCACTGCCGGAAACAAAAATAGAGCCCTCTAAAGCATAAGAAATTTCACCATTTAGACCATAAGCAATAGTTGTCAACAGATTATTATCCGATTCTGTCGGTTCATTTCCCGTGTTCATCACAATAAATGAACCAGTGCCATAAGTATTCTTTACCATACCCTTCTTCAAGGCCAGCTGACCAAATAAGGCTGCCTGCTGATCTCCGGCAATGCCAGCTATCGGCACTTTGCCCCCGAAAAAAGTATAGGACTTAGTATAACCGTATACTTCAGAATTAGACTTTACTTCCGGTAACATTGCTTGAGGGATATTGAGCAGCTTTAAGATGTCATCATCCCATTTTAGATCATGAATATTAAAAAGCATGGTTCTGGAAGCATTAGTATAATCGGTCACATGGACTTCGCCATTGGTCAAATTCCATAAGAGCCAACTATCAATGGTGCCAAAAAGCAATTCACCTTTTTCAGCCCTTTCTTGTGCTCCTGCAACATGATCTAAAAGCCAGCGAATTTTGGTTGCACTAAAGTACGGATCAATAATCAGCCCTGTTTTCTGATGGATCAGGTCACTAAAACCGTCATTTTTTAATTTTTCAGCCAACGCGGTAGTTTGACGCGACTGCCAAACAATTGCGTTATAAATAGGCTTACCGGTTTTTTTATCCCAAATAACTGTGGTTTCACGCTGGTTAGTAATACCAATTGCCGCTATCTGCTCTGGTCGCACACCAGAATTAATCATGGCATTAGCAATAGTGCTTTGTACTGCATGCCAAATTTCTTCGGCGTTGTGCTCTACCCAACCGGGCTGGGGAAAATACTGGGGGAATTCTTTTTGTGAAGACGCTATTTTTTGACCTTGATGATCAATGATCATTGCTCTGGTTGAAGTAGTCCCTTCATCAATTGCCATAATATATTTTTTTACCATACGTATCCTCTCCAAAAGAAAGCGATTTAAGTTAATTTTACTACCCAGCAGTGCTTTTACAAGAAATAATTATAACATTATAGTTATTTTAAGTTATACTGGTTACATAGAGCTTTTATTAAAATGAGGATACATAATAATGAGAAAAGAAATTATTGCTTTAACAATTGCCGGCAACGATAGCGATGGCAGCGCTGGTATGACTGCTGACCTGCATTCATTTTATGCCCGCCAAGTATACGGTATGGGCCTTTTAACAGCTGCTGTAGCTGGAAACACTACTGGAATTTATGCTCAAGAAGTCATGCCTATTTCTTTTATTCAAAAGCAATTTGACGTTTTAAATGATGATTTTAAAATTAGTGCGCTTAAAACCGGTATGCTGGCTAACAAGGAAGTCATTGCCTGTGTTGCTGCTAATCTGCGCAAATATGATATGGGTAAAATCGTGCTTGATCCGGTGATAATGACCAAACATGGTGACACTCTGCTTGATGACGATGCCTATAATGCCTTTCTCGAGCAGTTAATGCCGCTTGCCGACATTATCACACCTAACTTTTACGAGCAGCAAAAACTGACTGGTTTAAATTTGAATAGCAAAGATGAAATTTATGCAGGCGCTAAAAAGCTGCACAATATGGGTGCCAAAAATGTATTGATGAAAGGCCGCCACGACAACTCCAGCCAGACGCAAGTAACTGACATATTACTTACGGCAGACGGCAAATTCCATGAATTTTCCAAGCCTTTTATCAATACAGACAGAATTAACGGCACTGGTGATACCCTTTCTGCCGTGATTGCTGCTGAATTAGCCAAGGGGCAGACCATTATTGACAGTGTGCAAACTGCTAAGGACTTCACGTACGAAGCTATCGCCCATCCCATTGAAGTTGGCTCAAAATATGGACCAATCAATCATTTTGCAGCGCAGCAAAATCTTAAATAACTATTCTTTGCCCACTTCTAGCTATTAAGATATACTTTAAACAAGATAATAGAGGTTGGTGCATGATGACGAATAAAACAATCAAAGTTGCATACTTATACGAAGACCTGATGAATACTTATGGTGATTCAGGCGATGTTAAAATTATTAGTTTTTTACTTAAAAAGCAAAACTATCACACGCAAGTTGATAACATTTCTCTTGGCGCCAAGTTTAATGCTTTTGACTATGACTTTATCTTTTTTGGCGGCGGACAAGATTTTGAACAGACAGTTGTTGCCAAAGATTTACCGCGTCATAAGGAAACATTAACCAAGTATATTAATGAAGGCAAACCTATGTTAGGTGTCTGTGGCGGCTATCAGCTCGTAGGAACTTATTACAAAACTAATGCTGGCGTCACAATTAAAGGGTTAGATATTCTACCATTTCATACTGTCTTTAAAGCAGACAAACGCATGATTGGCGATACACGCTATATGAGTGAATGGGGTGAAGTCAAAGCCTTTGAAAATCATTCAGGACAAACCTATTTTGATGACAAAGACAAGCTGCATCCTCTTGGCGAAATGATTGAAGGCTATGGCAACAATCCCCAAGACCACGTTGAAGGTTTGCGTTACCGCAATTTTATTGGAACATATTCTCATGGCCCAATATTAAAAAACTTAAATGTTGCGAATGCCATAGTCAAAATGATTTTAGAATGGCATAATGAGCGGGTAAATGCCCAATAACAAATAGCTATCCGCAAACTATTTAAAATCAAATATTTAATATGTAAGTATTGGACTTGTATAGACCAATACTTTTATTATGTATTTAGAAATGCGGATTATTTTTTAACTAACTTAATTTTTATATTTAAATCATGAATGTAATAACAATTTTATTATTCTAACAGTTTTAAAAGAGGTCATAAAAGTGGCAACAGTTAAAGATGTGGCAACATTAGCTGGTGTATCAATAGGCTCGGTTTCAAATTATCTCAACGGTAAACAGCAAAAGAAAGTCACAGCTCAACGCATAAAACAGGCTATGAAAGAATTAGATTACCATCAAAATATTATAGCCAGCGGTTTAAAGAAAAACAAAACCATGTCAATCGGAATTGTCATTAATCAATTAACCGATTATTTTTCCATGTCAATCGTTTCTGCGATTGAAACTTATGTGGAACAATTTGGCTACAGCATCATTGTCTGTGATTATCATGATGACAAAAAACGCCTTGAACAAAAAATTGATTTTTTAATTAACAGGTCAATAGATGCCCTAGTCGTTTTTCACCAAGATAAAGTGACGCCGATGCTCAATAAGATTAGCAAAACGAACATCCCCATTGTCGCAATTGACGCCCCGATTAAAGGGCTTAAATCAGATGCGGTAGTAGTTAATAATTATGAATCTTCAAAGACGGGCATTAATTATCTAATTAAAAAGGGTTACCGCAATATCGGCATCATTACAGGTTCGGTGGATAATTATATTACCCAAAAAAGGCAGCAAGGCTATGAAGACGCCTTATTGCAAAATAATATACCCCTGCGTAAAAAGTACATTTGGTCTGGCGATTATACCATCAAATCTGGTTATGACGGATTTAATTATCTCAGCAATCAAAATAAAGATTTAGATGCAGTATTTGTTATTAATTATTATATGTCTTTAGGTGCGATCAAAGCTTATTACCAAAAATGGTGTAATAAAAGAGTTAAGTTTTTAGTATACGATCACTTTTTTATTAATGATATTTTTTATCCCGGTATCAGCTCAATTGAACAACCTCTAGATCAAATTGGCAATACTGCTGGCAGGCTATTAATTAACAGATTGACTAAGTCAAACCAAACTAATTATCAAACAATCTATTGCAATAATATTTTTCACAAAATGTAGGAAGCGCTTGCGGCAAGCTGAATATGGTAATATAATTTATCTGTAATTTGAAATGTTTCATTTTGATCTAAATATTAATTTATTAGTTCAACATTTATTAGTTTTTAACAAATTTGAAACGATTCATTATAAGGAGGAAAATTATGAAGATATTACTAGCATGTGGTGGTGGTATGAGTTCATCCCTGTTAGCAACCGCATTACAAAATGAAGCAGCTAAACATGGGCAAAATTGGACAGTTCATGAAACCAGCATTGATAAGGTGCCTGACGACTTGAATGAAGAAGATTATCAATTTATTCTTCTAGCCCCTCAAGTTTCCTTTAAGAAAAAAGACTTCGAAGAAGAAGCTGCTAAGAAAAATACCAAATTTATTCTTATTCCCATGACGATGTACACGCCAGCTAAAATCAACCAGTTGTACGAATTAGTTAACCAGGAGGCTGAAAAATGAGTTATGATGCCATTTCCGCAAAGATGGGACAAATTGCCAACAACCGCTATCTAACTGCTATTAGAGACGGAATGTCGGTAATCATCCCTGTTTCAATTATCGGCTCCTTCTTTACTATCCTGTTAAACTTGCCAATTGCTTCATGGAATAATTTTATTAAGCCTTATGCAGCCATGCTATCGGTGCCAATGTATTTTTCCATTAACCTAATGGCTATTTACTGTGTTTTTTCAATCACATCTCATTTGTCAAAATATTACAAAGTTGATCCAATATCAACCAGCGTTTTAGCTGAAATGTCTTTTTTCATTTTAGCTATTGAACCTATGGTTTTAAACAAGCCTAAAGCTGGTTTGGCAGCTGGGACCTACGTTTCTATTGGCAACATGGGCGCTCAAGGTTTATTTACTGCTATACTTTGTGCTATTTTTGCTACTGAAATAGTGCGGTTCTTTAACCAGCACAACTTAGTTATTAAGATGCCTAACGGTGTTCCGGCAGCTGTCGGAAAATCTTTCAGTGCCTTGATACCAGGTGTTTTAATCATTGTCGTTTCGTTTATTCTGAAAGAAATATTCAAATTAGATATCAATAAGATTTTGACTTGGGTCTTCTCCCCAATTGGGTACTTTGGTCGTGACACTTTCCTATCAGCTATTATTCCAGTCTTACTGATTACAATTGTTTGGCTGTTCGGCGTTCACGGTATGGTTATCGCAACCCCTATTCTTTACCCATACTGGTATGCCAACCTTAATGCCAATGTAACAGCAATTGCCCACGGTCAAGCTCCTGTACACTTTATGACCGAGCAATTCTTCCAATGGTTTGTCTGGATTGGTGGTGCAGGCGCTACCCTGTCATTATCTATACTCCTACTTTTCTTTAGTAAATCAAAATTCAGTAAAGCAATGGGTACAGTAACAATTCTTCCTGCTATTTTTAACATTAATGAACCGTTAATTTTTGGTATTCCAATTATCATGAACCCGTATTTTGCAATCCCATTTGTCTTAGCCCCTACTGCAATGGCGGCAGTAACCTATGGCGCAATGAAATTGCACCTGGTGGCATACACTAGAGCTGTAGTTGCTTGGACGCTTCCAGGACCTATTGGTGCCTGGATGTCTACCGGCTTTGACTGGCGCGCAATAGTTTTGTGCATAATCAATATCTTGATTTCGCTTACCATATACTATCCATTCTTCAAAATGTTTGACAACAATCAATTAAAATTAGAAAAGGAAGGCAATAATGAAGGGGATATCAGTCTATCCGAACAAAAGTAGTGTCGCTGATTGCATTAATTATATTGATAAAGCGGCTGATTTAGGCTTTAGCAGACTTTTTACCAGTCTGTTGGAGCTGACAGAAGATCAGTCAAAAACTCTTAATAAATTTAAAACGGTATTAACCCACGCCCGAACAAGAAAAATGTGGGTTAGCTTAGACGTTAATCCTGCTTTATTTGCCAGTTTGCATGTCAGTTATAATGACCTTTCTTTTTTTAAAGAATTAGGAGCTGATATTGTACGCCTAGATTCCAGCTTTGACGGACTGCCTGAATCAGTTATGACCTACAATCCCGAAGGACTAACCATTGAAGTCAACATCAGTAATGACACCAAGAACTTGGAAAACATCCTTAGTTATAGCCCCATAAAAGACAAAATTATTGGTTGCCACAACTTTTATCCCCAGCGCTACACTGGCTTAGACACAGAATACTTTTTGAACACAACCAAAAAATATCATGACCTCGGGTTAAGGACAGCAGCTTTTATTTCTTCAAATTCTGGTAAAATTGGGCCACATCCATATAATGCCGGTCTCCCTACTTTAGAAATTCACCGCGGAATTCCAATTGAAAAGCAGGCGCAATATTTAATTAATACTCAACTGATCGACGATATTTTAATTGGTAACGCATTTGCCAGCGATGAAGAATTACAAAAGGTGGCAAAGTTAAGCTCGAATATTCCTCAATTTTTTATCGATTTCGTTCCTACAGCCACTGAACTTGAAAGAGAAATAGTACTTAAAAATCTACACTTTAATCGTGGGGACATTAACAGCTATACCATTCGTTCTACTTTTGTTAAATTAAAATACAATAAGCAAAACATTCCTGTGAATAACCCTGTACCTACCCTAAAAAGGGGAATGATTACAATCGGTAATAATGATTTCAAGCAATATAAGGGTGAATTGAATATCGTTAAACAGAACATGGATAATCATGATCATTTAAAAAATGTTGTTGCTCAGATAGTCCCTAGTGATTTGCAATATATCGACTTTATCAAGCCCTGGGACAAATTTAAATTTATTGAGCTTGCTAGTTATTAAAGGAAAAACTATGAAAGGTTTAGAAGAAAGCAGTTTTGAAATTATCAGCCATTCCGGACAGGCAAAGACAGAAATAATGGCGGCAATAGCTGATTCCAGAGATACAGTAAAGGATCCTCAGCCATTGCTTAAGGATGCAAAAGAAGAACTGAAAAAAGCACAAAATGTGCACTTAAAAGTGATATCAGACTTTGCCAAAACTGGTAAAAGTAATATTGATCCCTTATATATGCACGCTGAAGACCAAATGATTACAGCGGAAACTTTTCTTGATTTAGCTACTGAATTAATTAAAACTAATTTAGAAATCAATAAGTTGAAACAAGAGAAACGAAATAATAAGGATTAATAATTTACTATTAGTTAGTCCACCAATTGGTCCGAAAGAAAAATAATGGAAATAGCACCTAAACTGATAAATTTTGAAAAAATGGGTATCGGTCTCTTTGTTCATTGGGGACTATACTCAAGATTTGCTAAGGGAGAATGGTCACAAAATATTTTAAATATTACCAATTATCAAAACGCTTTTAGCGAATTTAATCCCATTGAAGATAATATTCATAACTTAGTAAAACTGGCTAAAGAATGCGGTTTTAAGTATATTGTACTGACTGCTAAGCACCATGATGGCTTCTATTTATTTGATACCAAGGGCATCCACAATTTTGATAGTGTTCACACACCCTTTGGCAAAGATGTAATTAAAATATTTACACATGAGTGCCATGAGCAAGGAATTGCACCATTTATTTACTACGCTACTTATGATTGGCATAATAAAAAATATCAGGCAGATTTTAACGGATATTTAAAGGAATTACGCCAGCTAATCGGAATTCTCTGCACTAATTATGGCAAAATTGGCGGTTTCTGGTTTGATGGTAACTGGAACAAACCCAACGCTGATTGGCAGGATGAGCAGCTTTATCAGGAAATTAGAAAACTGCAGCCACAAGCTATTATTACCAACAACACCGGATTAGGAAAGCAAGGAATAAGTGACGGACGAAAAGTGGACGTCCTGACTTTTGAAAGAGGCAACCCTCAAGTAATCAACCATTTTCAAAATAATCGTTATTTTGCTGCTGAAACCTCATTGACTCTAAACAGACATTGGGGCAATGCCCAAAATGACCTTAATTATGTTTCGGCGCGGCACTTAATTGAACAAATTTGTCACACTCGCAAAGTGGGGGCAAATTTATTAATTAACGTGGGCCCAGAATTTGATGGCTCTTTAAATATTCATTGCCTGTCGTTACTAGAAATTATTAAACAATGGATGGCAATTAATAAAGAAGCAGTCTATAACACCAACAATTTTGAGCATAAAACTTACACCGCTGCTGGAAATGATAATGATTTTATTAAGGGTAATTATTTATTTGTGGATAATCTGGGTAATGTTGGCAATCAAAACGTAGTACTGGGAGGAGAAAAAATGCGAGAAATAGTATTTAATAATTTTCCGCCCCAAAAGATCGAGCGCATTGTTTGGCTGGATAATGGCACTAACGTGGCGTTTAAACAACTGCCAGAAAAAAGCCAACTGATAGTTAAAGCAGACGGATTCGAGTACGGAACCAACTTGGTAGAGCGTGTAGCCAAGATTTATTGAACTTCATTTAAATAAAAAGACTAATAAATTACCATAATAAGGTGGTGAGCCCCAAAAGTTAGACAACTTTTGGGGCTTTTTCACCTGTGGCGATATTAGTATCAATAAAATAGTGGCATAGTTTATCGGGTCCGACTTACTACTGTTTGTGTCATATTCTAATTTAGCAGTCTTTAACGCTTTGACTTTCCCCTTTTTACCAATGTTAGTCACGATTAGCACAAGAATGACCCACGAAAAGAACCTCTTGTAGTTAATAGTCACCGGTTCTTTAAAGAATTTGTTTCACCATTCAAACAAGTGTTAATTTACTGGACATTTTTGTATTTAAATTTCAGAAAATTAAGTTAAAATTGTCTTGCAAAATTACTTTTAAAATTTGTCCTTATCATGTTTTCTCTTGTACCAATCATGTATTTCAAAAAATGTACATATTGCGAAATAAAGCAGCACAACAACAAAAACCACAGTAATCACTTTAACGAAAACAGCAAAATTAAACAAAATTGATAACCATAAAAAGGCCACAAACACTGCTGCAATAGGTAAAAATATTTTATCAATTTTATGTTCTATAAAAAGTGTATGAAGCGCGTTATTTCGATCTGTATTTGTAATTTTCTTTTTCATCATGACCGCTCCTTTCGCCTAATATTAAAAATTAATTAATTAATTTTATTTAGTATAATATAGCATAAAAATTTAGGCAGCGAGTAATTGGCTAATTTTTTTGATCTAAAAAAAGCAGCTGCTATAATCATTTGCTTTACTTGACAAAATACTTGGTTAGATTATGTAAAGAAAGCTTGATATTATAAGCAGAATCATATTAAGCAGCAAAACATGACATTGTAATCTAGCATTAATTTCGTTATAATTGAAAGCGATAACACGAGGGGTGCCTTTTTGGCTGAGATGAAAATTATTTCAGACCCTTTGAACCTGTAAGTTAACACTTGCGTAGGAACGTGTCGAACCTGTTAAGCTTTGGCATTTTCACATGCTAAAGCTTTTTTTATTAATCAAAATTTTAAAGACAGTTAATTAGGAGAATATAATGCAGTTAGAATTATTAGACAAATTACGAGCGCAAAATCCTGTTATTTTCAACATTGCCAATTTTGTAACAGTTCAGGATGTGGCAAATGCTGTTAATGCTATTGGTGCTTCACCAATTATGAGCAATGAAGTCGCTGAAGCTGAAGAAATAGTGCGGCTGGCTTCTGCTGTTACAGTTAACATTGGCTGTTTAACCAAAGAGCAAATTAATCACATTAAAAAGGTGGAAGATTTAGCACGACAATATAATAAACCGATAGTGTTTGATCCCGTAGCCGTTGGTGCGGTTGAATATCGCTATAAAATTGCAGATAAGCTTTTGTGGGATTTTCATACGAGTATTATTCGCGGCAATATTGGTGAGATCGCTGCCTTAGGTGATTTTGAGTGGAATTCAAAGGGCATTGATGCAGGCTCCGGTTCTGGTGATATTGATGAAATTACTGCAAAAACAGCGCAGAAATACCACTGTACAGTTATTGCCAGTGGTCCTACAGATACAATCAGCGACGGCAAAAGACTAGCGCATATACATAACGGCTCGCCCCTTTTTAAAACCCACGTGGGCTCTGGTGACATGTTGACTAGTATTGTTACAGCATTTACTGCAGTTGCTAACGATCCTTTTGAAGCAGCTCAAATAGGTGCTTTAGTTTTCAGTTGCGCTGGTCAATTAGTAGTTCAAGATCATCCCAATGTCGGACCAGGTACTTTTGGCATGTATCTCATGGATTATTTGTATAAAGTAAAAGCCGTAGATATTGAACAAATTGCTGATTTTGATTAAGGAACTTTATGATGACTGAAAAAATTAATTCTTTTCCCCAAGTTTTAACCATTGCCGGTACAGATTCTGGTGGTGGTGCCGGGATAATGGCTGACCTTAAAACTTTTCAAATGCAAAAAGTATTTGGGACAGCTGTAGTGGTAGCCGTGACAGCACAAAACACTTTAGGTGTGCAAAAATCTTTTTTACTACCTTTAGAAATGATCGATGCCCAATTCGCCTCTCTGGCAGAAGATTTCCGCATCCGTGCTTGTAAAACGGGAATGTTAGGTGATGCAGCTCATGTTCACCAAGTTGCACTTAATTTGCAAAAGTATGACTTTGGTCCTATTACCATAGATCCAGTAATGGTTGCTAAGGGTGGTGCTCCATTATTAAGTCAAGATGCTGTCGCCACCGTTAAAAACGAATTGCTGCCTTTAGCCGATCTAATAACACCCAACTTGCCAGAAGCAGAAACTTTAACTGGCATCAAGGTACAAATGCAAGATCAATATCCAGAATTAGCTCATAAATTACAAGATATGGGAGTTAAAAATGTGCTAATTAAAGGCGGTCATGCAAGTAGCGATCAAGTAAAAGATTATGCTTTATTTGCTGATGGTTCCGATCTTTGGGTCAGCAGTTCCAGAATACATACCGAACGCACTCACGGCACCGGTGATACCTTAGCTGCAGCAATTACAGCCCAGCTGGCTTTAGGTCAAAGTTTGCCTACGGCAATTAAAATTGCTAAAAAGTACGTTACTAAAACTATTAAGGAAACCATTCAAGTTGGTCATGGTCATGGCCCTTTAAATCATTGGGGTCAGTAATTTAGGAGAAATAATGAAAAACTTTAACACTGATTTTTTACATGCTTACTTTATTTGTGGCAGTCAGGACGTGCCAGAAGGTAAAACATTACCAGGCATAGTCGAAGAAGCTCTTGCTGCAGGTATTACTGCTTTTCAATTGCGGGACAAGGGTTCTAATTCAACTTTAAGTGAAGCCGAGAGACTCCCTATGGCGCAAAAGCTGCACCAATTGTGTTATGCATATCACGTGCCCTTCTTCATTGACGATGATGTTCAGCTGGCACAACAAGTTCATGCCGAAGGCGTTCATGTTGGTCAAAGCGATGAAGAAATCAGACAGGTCATTAAAGAAGTTGGCGGTCGGATGATTATCGGCTATTCCTGCTCGAATTTAACGCAAGTTGAGCAAGCCAATAAAATTAGCGGAATTGATTATTATGGCAGTGGCCCAATTTATGCCACCCAATCTAAAAGTGATGCCGACCCCGAAATTGGTATTGCCGGCTTAAGCCAACTGGTCAAAAGCACAACCAGGCCAATTGTTGCTATTGGTGGGATTACCGCTAGCGACTTAAGCGCAATTGCTAAAACTAAAGCAGCTGGAGCTGCGGTCATTTCTTTGATTGCTCAAAGCAATGATATTAAGCAGACCGTTAGTCAAATGCTCACAGCGCCATGGGTGAAAAATGACTAGTATATTTTAAAAACAAAAAAATGATTCTGCACTTGGCAGAACCATTTTTTATTGATAATAAACAGTTATAAATTGATAAAAATATCAGTTAATTTTTGGAATTAACCTAGCTGGGCAATCTTTTGCAGTGTTCTAATCATTTGGGCTACAAAACCGGACTCATTATCATACCAGGCGTAGCCTTTAACTAGTTGTACCCCATTATCTCCAGTTTCAACTTGGGTGAGAGTTGGATCAAATACCGAACCAAATTCAGTGCCAATAATATCTGATGACACAATTTGGTCGTCATTATAGCCAAAAGAAGCATTGCCTTCGGTATGCTTTTTAATTCTAGCGTTAAATTCTTCAGCTGTAACTTTCTCTCCCAAAATAGCGGCTAGTTCAGTAATAGAACCAGAAATAACAGGGACTCGTTGAGCAATACCCGTAAGTTTGCCATCCAGTTCAGGTATAACTAGTCCAATCGCTTTAGCTGCTCCAGTTGAATGCGGAATAACATTAGCGACAGCGGCACGAGCATTACGGACGTTGCCACCACGATCAGGTCCATCCTGTAACATTTGTGAAGCAGTATAGGCATGCGTTGTAGACATAATGCCCACCTGAATGCCAAATTCATCGTTCATTGCCTGTGCTAATGGTGCTAAACAATTAGTGGTACATGAGCCTGCGGAAATAATTTGATCAGAGTCAGTTAATTGATCATCATTTACGCTATAGACAATAGTTTTCATATTGCCTGCAGGAGCAGAAATTAATACTCTTTTAACACCGGCATCAAGGTGAGCTTGGGATTTTGCAGTTGAAGTATAAAATCCAGTGCATTCAAGTACTATTTTAACTCCATCGTTTTTAACCCACGGAATTTGACTGGCATCTTTTTCCGCATAAACCGGAATATTTTTACCATCAATTACAATACTATTAGTTGTAGCAGTTACTTCATGATTAAATTGACCATGCGCAGTATCATATTTTAATAAATGTGCTAACATAGCTGGTGAAGTTAAGTCGTTGATTGCGACAATTTCGATGTCATCACTGGCCACTTCATAAATGCGCCGTAAAGCAAGCCGACCAATGCGACCAAAACCATTAATACCAATTTTTGTAGTCATAATAAGTTCCCCCTTTAGATTACAAAATTAGTATATTAAAACAAATTCACTCTGCATAATCCGAGATTGTAATAGGGTTATCACTTTTAATGATATGGAGTATTATGAATTTTAACGATTTATATATTTACCAAACAATTTATGAAACTAGATCACTGAATAAAGCGGCACTAAAATTGGGCTACACTCAATCCAATATTACGGCCAGGCTCAAAACAATGGAGCGAGAACTGAAAGCGCCACTTTTTGTGCGTTCTAATTTAGGGGTTAGACCAACTAAAAATGGGCAAAAAATGTATCATTTTGCGACTAAGGCACTACAAAACTATCAAAACTTAAAAGACGATTTAACCAGTAACAAACCAAAAGTTTTAATCTCCGAGTTGCTTTTTGGCTATGTTATTACCCAAAAGAAACAGTTTGCACTTGATCAATATGAAGTCATCATTAAAAGTACTAATGAAATTCAAGAATTATTAACTAAGCATCCCTATGACATGGTTTGGGCCTTTACCCCGATCACTTTACCCCAATATTCGTTAATCAAGAAAAGTCATTTACAAGCTTGTTTTTTAAAAGGCAAAAAGCAGGAAAACAAAAGTGTCCCAGTTGCTATAAATGCAGACATAAATTGTCCGTTTCGCAACTTGACTCTCAAATTAACGCAGAATAAAAACAGTGTCACTGAAATTGATTCACTGGAAATGATTTTAGAGTTAGTCAAAAAAGGCCAGGCAATTGCATTATTGCCTAAATACTTAATGAATGATGATTTAGTTGCAGCTGATTCGCAAAGTTGGAATATCCCCTATTATTTTTACCGTTATCATTTATAAATGATAAAAGACACCATTATTTGAATAACGGTGTCTTTAAATTTCTAGTTCAGTTCCTTTAAATACGTTTCATAAACTGGGCACAGATTAAACGCATACTTATTGTAAGTTCGCGTTGCTAATGGGTCTGTAGAGTCAAATTCACCACTTAAAGTTTGATATTTTGCTTGTGCCCAATTTAGCAATTGCTGTTGCAATTGGTCTAATAAATTAGGCTTAACAGCACCCATCCATCCTAAAGTCAATTCTTGAGGGGTATCCTCAAAAGAAAAGCAATAAGCCTTAATTTGTCCAGCAGCAATCAGTGCTAAGGGAGCGTGTTCAAGTTGATCAGTGAAAATGGTTTTGCTCCACTCACTAAGAGGTATCTTTGCAACCGGATTTGCTAAATGATTTTTTTGATAATCTGAGAAGCTCACTTGTGCCAGCCTATTCATTATTACAGAATCTTTTTTTATTTCATGTAGAGTGACCATCTGTAAATCAGTATCAATTAGAATATTTTTCAGTGCCCTTTTCAAGGGCATCTGGGGTTCTACAGTAGTTCTGATTAATTTAAAACCATTTTTTTGACCAATGGCATTAAAGAGCAATTGCGGTGCATAATCATAAGTAATTAATGCGTTTTGGTGATTTTTTTGGGCTTTTGCCGTTAAATCCGTCAGTATTTGCTCATAAACCTGCATTTGTTCCACGCTGGTTAATCTAGGTGCAAGATAGCCTGCAAAATTTAAGGAATAAGGGTGAAAAGCATTTTGCCAACAGGTCATTAATCCGACTGGCTTATTTTCCAGATAATAGGCTTGTGTATGTTGAGGAAATTGTTCTATAGTTTCCTTAATTTTTCTATCTGAACTTACATTGGCTAATAATGAGCCATACATAATTAATAATCTCCTTTATGGACTATTTTTTTCGCCCGTAAAATTTTGGCCTTGGCATCATTGTAGCCGTCAATGTAGCGTTCTATTTCAATTGCTTTATTCTGGGTAACACGATTAACTAAGTTAACACCTTTTTTAGGAAAATCCTTGAAAGAATGACTCTCTGCATAGTCCTTTTTGGCTTGTTCACAACCCATTTGATAATCACTGAGAGAACTCTTTTTCACAGCAGTTTTTGCTGCATTATAGGTATAATCAGTGGTATCACGCCATTTTTTATAGGCTTTTTCAGCTTCTTTATAGTTTCCGGCTTCATAATTTTCTTTGACATAATCATGTAATTGTTTTAAATTAACCATTTTATTTTTCCCAAAGTTAAACATAATTAACTTCCACATCACCCATGCTGAAATGACCTGTTAACATTAATGTAGGACCGCCACCGGTAGATCCGTCATCAATATCTAATTCTCCCAGAGCTAAGTCTAAGTTATCACTATTGACTCTCCATGAAGTTGGAACGTAAATTTCAATCTCACCCATAGTGCCACTAATGTCAACAGTCACTACATCGCCTGCAGCTTTAGCTTGATCAAGGTAGACTTCAACTTCACCCAAAGAAGAATTAATTGTTATACTGCGTAAATTTTGTGAATGAACGTAACGCGAAACTGATGACAAGCGCTGATTAATTACTATGTCTTCGCCATCAACGTTTCCAGTACCGCCACTGAATACGTTATTATCAATTCTTGAACGATTATTGCTAAAGTTCTTCCATTTCCCGTCTTTTTTTTGATTAAAATAGACTATCCTGGGAAACCAGCTTCTCTTAAAAATCAGCGTTAAACCTAAATAAATTAATAACGCCGCCACTAAGACCGTCCACGGTACAATTTGAGTAATATGCAACGGTTCAGCGTAAACAATTAACAAAAAGGCAATGGAAAAAGTTGTACCAAACAAACTCTTATCCGCCACGCTTTCGATCAGTGCCGCTCCGAAGATGATAGTCCAAATAATCATGCTGACTTTCAGATGAAATGAAAGCAGATGCAGCTGATTAAGAACTAAGAACACGGCAGCAGCAACTAGAGCAATGCCCCAAAATATTTCTCTGA
The DNA here is from genome assembly GCF_016100925.1 of Lactobacillus sp. W8093. Taxonomy (NCBI): domain Bacteria; kingdom Bacillati; phylum Bacillota; class Bacilli; order Lactobacillales; family Lactobacillaceae; genus Lactobacillus; species Lactobacillus sp. W8093. Next base: position 51,388 of record NZ_JACFRL010000002.1, read on the forward strand.
GTTTAAATCTTTTCATTATGATGACCTTCTCTCGTTTAACCTATCATTCAAATTATGATAGTAGTGACGTGAAACATAGACAGTTTTATAAGAATCGCGAAAATTAATCTTACAGTTAGAAATCGAGCGTGTTAACGCATAGATTTGATTTAAATTTAAAATTGTTGACTTAGATACCCGCATGAACTGGTTACTTAACAAGTTTTCCAATTCATAGAGCTTATAATCTACCGTAAACGCATCCCTGGCAGTATGTGCAATTACCTGTTTATCTTCTGTTTCAAAAAATAAAATTTCATTCATACTCAAGTAATAGGACACATTTTCTTTTTTGCCTTCTATCTGGTCAGGATGTTTATTAATACCTTGAAGTTGATGGTAAATTTGTTCAACTTCTGGTGTCACGGCTTTAGCATGAATTGTGATACTGGTATCATCATCGTCCAGATCTGGATTTAGTTCTATTTTTATTTTCACGCTTCTCACCTGCCCTTCATCACTTGATGATTTAATTAAACGCTTATTTTAATTTAAAATCTAGCACTTTTGACTAAGTGGCAATTATAAGAAACCAAGTGGCATATTTTTTTGATTTAGAAGAAGCCAAAAATTTAAAGTCAGTTTTACTATAGTATTTTATTTAAGACAATTTTAGACTAAAATATACATAAATTACCTAAAATATGCTATTTTAGGTAATTTTATGATATTATTATGTAAGAAGATAATTTTGGGAGGCAAATTATGGCAACTAAGATTGTTACTAAAAGATACTCTGTTAATATAGACAAACAAATAGCGGATACTGCAGAGCTAGTTATCCGAAAAATTGGTCTTAAACCTAATGATGTAATTTCAATGATGCTTACACAGATTGCGGACAAAGGTAAACTACCCGTAGCATTTTCAGTTGATGACTATGACCATCTAAAAGATGAAATTATTGCAGCTAGTCGTAAAATTCCTGCACAAAAGGTTGAAACCTCCGAAGAAATAGCTGACTTTTTCGCAGATTAAGGAGACCAGTTAATGAATTTGGGCGATATTTTTATAACATACCTTGAATACGAAGATGTACCAAATGGAAAAAGTCGGCCAGTTTTATACATTGAGCAGGATGATGAATTTTATTATGTATTTAAAATTTATCAAAATAAGTCAAAACGCATTCGCGCAAAGTATGCTAAAATTACCGATTGGCAAAAGTCTGGCCTTAACAAGGAATCATGGATAGACTGTAATAAACGTTATCAGCTCAGAATTGATAAAACTCGACTAAAAGATATAGGTAACTTAACGGTAACTGATTTGAATAATCTTAAGAAATTTATGTGGTAACCAGCAATTTTACAGGTATTTATGCCTGCAAAGTTGCTTTTTGATATAACCAAAAAGTGGCCATTAATCTGAAAAAGAAAGCCAATTACAAATTAAGTAATGGCTGCCTCATCACTGGTATGCCACTGATTAGTGATGATTGATCTCTAATCTATTAAAATTATTAAACAGTATCAAGAATCAAAAATGCATTGAGTAATGAAGCTCAATGCATTTTTGGTTAGTCTAATAGCAATAATTTTTTCAGACTGCTTTACTAATTATTTATTCCAAACCAACTTTTTTAAAGATTTCGTTAACATGACGCAAATGGTAATGATAGTCAAAGGCATCAGCTACATCATCTTCTGTAAGATAATCCATGATTGGACTATCTTCAACTAATTTTCTAAAAGAAATGCCTTCATTCCACGATTTAGCGGTTAATTTTTGGACCATATCATAGGCATTTTCACGGGAAAGACCAGCCTCATCAATCAATTTTAATAATAAGCGCTGGGAATAAATCAGGCCATAAGTTTTATCCATATTCTTAAGCATTGTTTCTGGAAAAACATCTAGATTTGTCAAAATACGGTTAAAGCGATCAAGCATATAATCAATACCAATTGTTGTGTCTGGCAGAATCACTCTTTCGGCACTGGAATGGGAAATATCGCGCTCATGCCAAAGTGATACATCTTCATAAGCAGTAATAATATGACCCCGTAGAACCCGCGCCATTCCGCAAAGATTTTCTGAGCCAATAGGGTTGCGTTTATGAGGCATTGCCGACGAGCCCTTTTGTCCCGCACGGAAGTGCTCCTCCACTTCGTGAATTTCAGAGCGTTGCAAACTTCTAATTTCGGTAGCCCAGTTCTCAATACTGGTAGCTATTAGCGCCAAAGTCGCAATATATTCAGCGTGTAAATCACGCGGCAAGACCTGGCTGGTAATAGGCTGCTGGGTCAGGCCCAATTGTCTTAAGACACTAGTTTCAACAGCTGGTGGGACGTTAGCAAAAGTTCCCACTGCTCCAGAAATTTTCCCTGATTCTACACCTTTTGCTGCATGTTCAAAGCGTTCAATATCCCGAGTAATTTCTGCATACCAGCGAGCGAGCTTCAGACCGAAAGTAGTGGGCTCAGCTTGCACACCATGCGTGCGTCCCATTTCCACCGTATTTTTATATTTACGTGCTTTATTCGCAATCGTCTGTTTTAAATCTTGCAAATCTTGGCGAATAATTGCATCAGCCTGTTTTAAAATATAACCCTGCGCCGTATCAACCACGTCTGTTGAAGTCAAACCAAAGTGCACCCATTTTTTCTCCGGGCCCAGACTTTCAGAAACTGTTCTGGTAAAAGCTACTACATCATGGTGCGTTATCTGCTCTAATTCAGCCACTCTTTTAGGCGTGAAGCTGGCATTTTGGGCAATTTTAGCAGCATCTTCTTGAGGCACTTCCCCTAATTCGCTCCAGGCATTGGTGGCGGCTATTTCTACTTTAAGCCAAGCTTCATATTTATTTTCATCAGACCATATTTTACCCATTTCTGGGCGAGTATAACGTTCTAACATAAATTACATTTCCCACGGATCTTGTAAAACTATCGTTTGTTCACGGTCAGGACCCACTGAAACAGTAACTAGAGGTATCCCCACAAGTTCTGACACACGATTCAAAAACTTCTGTGCATTCTCTGGCAAATCAGACCAGGTCTTGGCATTCGTAATATCTTCTTTCCAAGCCGGTAATTCTTCGTAAACAGGTTGACAGCGGTCTAATTCTTTTAAACTAGCTGGGTAGTAATCAATTTTTTGACCATCAAGTTCATAAGCAGTTGCAATTTTAATAGTGTCAAAGCCGCTGAAAATATCAAGTAGGTTAAGACTTAACCCGTTAATGCCAGAAACGCGCTTGGCATGACGTAAAGCGACTGAATCAAACCAACCTACGCGGCGCGGACGACCGGTAACTGTCCCATATTCATGAGCAGTTTCACGAATACGGTTACCAGTTTCATCTAATAACTCAGTTGGAAAAGGTCCGGCACCAACACGGGTCGTATAAGCTTTGCAGACACCAATAACAGTTTTTAACCGATTAGCACCTACTCCCATGCCACTGGCAATGCCACCGGAAATGGTATTTGACGAGGTAACAAAAGGATAAGTCCCTTCATCTATATCAAGCATAATTCCCTGTGCACCTTCAAATAACACTTTTTCATCATTATCTAGTGCATCGTTAACTAACACTGACGTGTCAGTAACATATTTCTTCATTTTTTGACCATATTCATAATACTTAGTGAAAATGTCATCAAATTCAAGTGCCGGTTTGCCATAAATTTTAGTGAAAATGTCATTTTTCTGAGTCAAGTTAGCACGTAATTTTGCTGCAAAAGTATCTTTTTCAAGAAGATCACAAACTCGAATGCCTATTCTGGAAGCCTTATCCATGTAGGCAGGTCCAATACCATTTTTAGTAGTACCGATTTTCTGATCGCCTTTTGCTTCTTCTTGGTACTCATCTTGCTTAATATGATATGGCATGATGATATGAGCACGATTGGAAATCTTCAATTTACTAGTGTCAATTCCCTTTTCTTCCAGATTTTTTAATTCGCCAAATAAAACCTCGGGGTTGATAACTACGCCATTACCAATTACCGCACCTTTATCTGACGCAAAAATACCTGATGGAATTAAACGCATCTTAAAGTCTTGACCATTTATCTCAATAGTATGACCAGCATTATTACCGCCATTTGAGCGTACAGTGTACTCTGCTTCGTTACTTAAAAAATCGGTAATTTTACCCTTTCCTTCGTCGCCCCATTGACTACCAACAACTGCAACTGCTGTCATTTTTATTCACCTCATTAAAATTCTACAAATATCACGTAAATAGTCTAGCAATTTCCCGATTTTTAGTCAAATTTAAATGCGAATTATTATAGCTGGTACATTTTTGATAGTTCGATTTTTATGTTGACAAAAAAACTTTTATTGATTATAGTTACTTCGTTTGCAAAGAGATTTTACTTAGGAGCCGATTTATTTATGAGCAATTATTTCAGTATGGAAGCCTTTGATTATGATGATATTCAGCTTGTGCCCAACAAGGGAATAATTAAAAGCCGTCATGACGCGGATACAAGTGTTAAGTTTGGAAACCGAACATTTAAAATACCGGTTGTTCCAGCAAACATGGAAAGCGTCATTAATGATGATTTAGCTGTTTGGCTGGCACAAAACGGCTACTACTATGTCATGCACCGCTTCCAACCGGAAAAGCGACTCGCTTTTATCAAAATGATGCACGAAAAAGGCTTATTTTCCTCAATATCTGTCGGTATTAAAAAAGGTGAATACGACTTTATTGATCAATTAGTTGCTGAAAACATTAAGCCTGAATATATCACGATTGATGTAGCTCACGGTCATTCTATCTATGTTATTGATATGATTAAATACATTAAAGAAAAATTGCCAGATACTTTTTTAACAGCGGGCAATATTGCGACCCCGGAAGCAGTTCGTGAATTAGAAGGTGCAGGAGCAGATGCCACAAAAGTTGGTGTTGGCCCTGGTCGCGCATGTATTACAAAACTCAAAACTGGTTTTGGCACTGGTGGCTGGCAATTAGCCGCTTTAAGAATGTGCAGTAAAGTAGCCAGCAAACCATTAATTGCTGACGGCGGTATCCGTTATAACGGTGATATAGCGAAGTCCATTCGGTTTGGCGCTACCATGGTCATGATCGGTTCAATGCTTGCAGGGCATGAGGAATCACCCGGTAACGTGATTAAAATTAATGGCAAAACTTACAAGCAATATTGGGGGTCAGCTTCTGAAGTGCAAAAAGGGGCGTATCGTAATGTTGAGGGTAAGCAAATGCTTGTTCCTTATAGGGGGCATATTGCCGACACTTTAAGAGAAATGCAGGAAGACTTGCAATCTTCAATTTCGTATGCCGGTGGCAAAGATCTTAGTTCAATTAAGTTGGTTGATTATGTAATTGTCAAAAACACAATTATGGATGGCGATAAATAAATTCAGCTAATTTGAGATAAATTATGCAATTTATATGGTAAAACGGCGTTATTTTCGATAAAATGAGATTTATCTCAGTATTGTTAGGTAGGCAGTACTGAGATTTTTATTTTCTTCTAATTTATTTGATGCCTAGTTTTAACAAAGAAAAAACTAAAAACGCGTCATATTAAGATTTCTTGGTCTTAATACGACGCATTTTGAATTTAATTAAACTTTTTATCTTAATACACGCATATTACCTTGTTTAGCCATTACCGCTTGAATTTCTGCATCACTAACTAAGTTAAAATCACCGCTAATAGTTAATTTTAAGACGCTGGCTGCTAAGGCATAATTAAGCATCTTTTCCTTAGAAAAATTATGCACCAAGCCATGAACTAAACCGGCACCAAAAGCATCACCAGAAGCTACACCTTCCCAGACATGCATTTGATAGACTGGTGCTTGAAAAACCTCACCATGATCAACCATCAAAGCAGTCCACTTTGAATCTTCAACCGAATGAATATCTCTTAAAATGCTGGCTACTGTCTGACATTTAGGATATTTACGCGAAATTTCTTTCATCCCTTGAATAAATGTTTCTCTTTGCTCAATACCATGACTCATATCGTTATCAAAAGCTTTGATCCCTAAAGTCGCCTCAAAGTCTTCATCATGTGCAAGACAAATATCTACATAAGGCATTAATTTTGCCATTGCTATCTGTGCATCCTTAGGCGACCACATTTTTCCCCTATAATTAAGGTCACAGATAACCTTAATATCATGCTTTGCGCAATATTGACAAGCCGCCAAAAGTGCTTTTTGCAATGCAGAAGAAATCGCGGGTGTAATTCCTGAAAAGTAAAAATAACCTGCATCTTGCAAAATTTGGTCCCAGTCATATTCTTCAGCCGGCGCCACAGCAAAAGAACTTCCTGCGCGATCGTAAACTACACTGGTATTGCGAATGCTGGCTCCCTTTTCGAAAAAATAAATTCCTAAGCGTGGTCCGCCCCGATGAATTTCACTGGTATCTACCCCATAACGACTTAGTGCTTCTAATGCTGCCTGACCAATAGCATGAGCTGGTACTTTAGAAACAAATTGAGCATTATCACCTAATAGAGCCAGTGATACGGCTACATTTGCTTCTGCTCCTCCATATAGACCAGAAAAGCTATCTGTTTGAATGATACGCTCGTTTTCACGCGGCTTCAGACGCAACATAATTTCACCAAAAGTGACAATCTTTTGCATACCCATCACCTATTTTCTTTGATTCGCAGATATTCTTTGCGATATAACTTAGCTTGCTCAGTTACTGCCGCATAATTTCCTTTGGCAGCAGCTGCAGTCAAATTGCTGCCGGCACCAACTACAGTGACACCAGCTTCGAACCACTCGTGCATATTGCTTAAGTTAACACCACCAGTCGGCATGATATTAGCTTGGGGTAAAGGTGCTTTAACAGCCTTAACAAAGCCAGGTCCCATGGTACTTCCCGGGAAAACTTTAACAATCTCTGCACCATAGCGCATAGCCGTTTGAATTTCACTCACAGTCATACAACCTGGTATATAAGGTACCTGATACTCATTACACAAAAATGCGGTATTCTGGTCAAAAGTAGGAGCTACAATAAATTTGGCTCCTGCCAAAAGTGCAATTCTTGCAGTTACTGCATCCAAAACTGTGCCGGCACCAATCACAACATCTGTGTCTTTAGCATATTTTGTACTTAGTTTTTGTATAATTTCTGACGCATTAGGCACAGTAAAAGTTAATTCAATCGCTTTAATTCCACCCTTAATACAGGCATTGGCAGTTTTCTCAGCTTCTTCAGGAGAATTTCCTCTAACTACTGCAACTATTCCCGCATTTTTGATAGCTAAAAGTGTTTCTGATTCTTGCATTGTAAGTCCTTTCATTACTCTTTTTATCTTATGGTAAACCTTTACCTAAAATAATTCAATGACGTTTTTCGCGGACCCGTCAGTTTTTGGTTATTTGCTATAATGAACTTAGTACAATTATTCGAGGGTATTATGAAGAAAAAAACAGCAAGTATTAAAGATGTTGCCAGCTTGGCAAATGTCTCTATTGCAACAGTTTCACGTTATTTACATGGCCAACTTAATCGAATGTCAGCTGAAACAGCTGATCAGGTAAAAAACGCAATTGTTAAACTGAATTATGTTCCTAATGCTGCAGCCAGACAGCTAATAACTCACAAAAGTAAAATGATTGCGATCATTGTTGTTAATATAGCTGATTCGTTTTCTACCGAATTATATAAGGGAGCCAATTCTGTCTTAGAACGCGCTGGCTACGCCACCGTAATGCTTGACACTGATTCTCAACAAGCTAAAGAAAAACAGCTAATTAATATGGTGGGATTAAATACTTATGACGGGTTAATATTACAGCCTTTAAGTAGTGATGTTGCTAAAATCAAATCTGAAGTCCGGAGAGATTTGCCAATTGTAATTCTTGACCGTCAATTAAAGGACTCCCCGTGGCCCCAAGTAATAAGCGAAAATTTTGCAGCTAGTAAAAAAGCTGCTCAGCATTTTTATCAACATGGATTTACAAAAGCAATTGTTTTTTCATCCTCAATCGCAATTGCCTCGACTAGGCAAAAGCGTCTTAAAGGTATTAAAGCTGTTTATCCGCAAGTTACCATCTTTGAACTTGACGAAAAAATGCTCCAACATAAGGAAATATTTGCTAAATTAGAAAAAATTTTGGCCGAAAAAGCAGAAAAAACCGTGCTTTTCTTTTTAGAAGAACGGTGGCTTTTGTTATTTTTACCAGATTTAATTCATGCTAACCTTTTACCCAACAAAAATATAGAAATTTCTGGTTTTGCGGATTCCAGCTTAATTTCGTCTATTTGGCCCTCTGCTAAGATGATATTGCAAGACCCTTACAAAATGGGGCAAAAAGCTGGTGCAATCATGCTTAATTTATTGGCAAACAAACAAAACGTACCTCATACTTCAATGGTTAAAACCAGTTTTATTAAAAAAGACTAAAAAGGGGCAAAATCTAACTCAAAAAATAAAGCGCTGAGAACTTATCTTCTCAACGCTTTTTTAGATTGAATATAATATTGGTTTTCGTTAATTTATTCTGACTAATTTACACTATAAAAGCACAGTACAAAGCATTTTTTAGCCTGCTAATATAAATAGCTACTTAAAAACTTGAACCAGGTTATCACGTACCAAGCATTCCGCAATCTCAACAGTATTGCTAGCGGCGCCTCTTAATAAGTTATCGGCTACGACCCACATATTGAATGCGCCGGGATTTTCTTGATCTGGGCGAATACGCCCAACAAAAGTTTCTTTTTTTCCTGCTGCTAACAAAGGCTGTGGATAAATCTGGTTTTGGGGATCATCTTGTAGAACCAGTCCTGGAGTCTTCTTAATTTCCTGCTGGATAGCAGCAGCAGTGACTGATTTGTCTTTAAGAACGAAATAAACCGTTTCGCCATGACCAATTTCAACTGGCACCCGGACGCAAGTAGCAGTAACTTTTATCTGCTGTGAATCTTGATCATTACACAAAATCTTTTTTGTTTCATGAATCATTTTCCATTCTTCGTGTGTATAACCATCATCTTCAAATACATCAATTTGCGGTAATAGGTTAAATGCTATCGGGTAATGCTTTTTAGCAGATCCAGTTGGCAATATTTTGGCTTCAGTCTCTTGATTATTCAGCCTATCTTGTGCTTGTTGAAGCAGCTCATCCCAAGCTGCCTTACCAGCACCAGAAACGGCTTGATAAGTCGAAACAATAATTTGTTTAATTCCCCACTTAACGTGCAGTGGATAAAGCGCAGCCACCATTTGTATTGTTGAACAATTGGGGTTAGCAATAATTCCATGATGGTTAACCAATTGGTCATCGTTAACTCCTGGCACAATTAGCGGAACATCATTAGCCATACGAAAAGCACTGGTATTATCTACACACACTGCTCCTCTTTTAACCGCTTCAGGCAACAATTTCTGAGACACCGCACCGCCGGCAGATGATAAAACCAAGTCTACACCATTAAACGAGTCCGGCCGTGCTTCTTCTACTTTAATTTCTTGATTTTTAAATTTTAGTTTTTTACCTGCTGAATTCTTAGAAGCCAGCAATTTAACTTCTTTAACAGGAATTTGTGCATGTTCCAATTCACTAATTAAGCGTTGACCCACTGCGCCTGTAGCACCTAAAATTGCAACTACATATTCTTTCATTTAATATCGCCCTTTTCTGCTAAAAATTTTTGAATACGCTTCATAGCTGTATGCAGATCTTCATCGCCAGCAGCATATGAAAAGCGAATATATCCTTCTCCACCAGCACCAAAAGCACTTCCGGGAGTACCACCAACTTTAGCTTCATGTGCTAAATCTAAGGCAAAAGCTTCGTCATCTTGACCGTAACTTGCTGGTATTTGGGCAAAAACATAAAATGCGCCCTCACTCTTATGCGTTTTTAAACCCATTTTATTCAAAGCAGCAACAATATAGTCACGCCTTTTTTGATAAATTATTCGTGCTTCGACAGGATCCTGATCGCCATTTTCAAGGGCTTCTGCAGCCGCGGCTTGAGCAGGATTAGAGGGTGCGGTTACCAAAAAGGCGTGCATCTTGGCAACTAAACTAATTAAAGCAGCTGGACCTGTCACATAACCTATTCTATAACCCGTCATAGCATGAGATTTTGAAAGACCGTTAATTACTAAAGTGCGTTCAGGTAAATATTGAGCTATTGAAATATGGGCAAAATCATACGTCAATTCACTATAAATTTCATCAGAAATCACATACAGCTGGTGCTGCCTAATAATTGGAGCTAGTTGACCTAAAACTGAGGCTGGGCACTCCCTACCAGTGGGATTAGTCGGGTAATTCAGTAAAATGGCTTTTGCTTTAGGATACTTAGTTAGAGTTTTTTCCAGAACTTGCGGAGTTAAAACAAAATTTGTGTCTGCAGTATTAATGGCAATCAATTCGGCTTTAGTGTACTCAATTAACGGAAAATAAAGAGCATACGATGGCGTTGGTACAATGATTTGATCTCCCGGTTGAAACAATGCCAACATAGTTGCAGCTATGGCTTCAGTTGCACCGACAGTAGCAATAATTTCACTTTCAGGATCATACGAAAGATTTTGTTTACGTTTTAAATAATTGCTGATTGCCTTCCGCAGTCTTAAAGTTCCCTTTTGAGCTGAGTAGTGTGAATCATTATCTAAAATGCTTTGAGCAGCCGCTTGTTTAACATGTTCAGGTGTATTCAAATCTGGTTCTCCCAGAGTCAATTTGATTAAATCAGGTACATTTTCAATTTTTTGAGCAAAAGCCCGGATACCAGAAGCAGGAATTTGTGCTAAAGGTATGTGGGTAATTGGAGTTAAATCAGCAGCTAATTGTGGCATTCATTATTCTCCTTATAAAATTTGGTCCAAACCGACCACTAATTCCGATAAATTCATTATTTGATCTAAAGCAACTTTCACGCCTTGCATAAATGAAGAACGTGAAAACGAGTCTTGTCTAATAGTTAAAGCTTCGCCAGGACCACCAAAAAGCACCTGCTCGTGAGCTATATAGCCGGGTAACCGCACAGAGTGAACGGGAATGCCATCATAATCCGCACCGCGAGCTTGAGAATCATTTGCTGTTTGAGAGCAGTTTTCTGAATTACGATTAGCAGCAATTAATTTGGCAGTGGTAATAGCCGTAGCACTCGGAGCATCCTTTTTGTCAGCATGATGCATTTCAATGACTTCAGCATCAGGAAAGTAACGGGCTGCTTCTTGCGCAAATTTCATTAATAACACGGCCGACAAGCCAAAATTAGGAGCAATAATACCGCCTAACTTTTCTTTTTGTGCAATTGCTTGTAATTTTTCAGTTTGTTCAGTAGTTAAACCACTAGTGCCAATAATAGGACGTATATGGTGCTTGAGTGCAAATTCGGTATTTTTATAAACAGCTTGTGGAGTAGTAAAATCAATCCAAACATCAGCTGCAACATCAACCATTGCTAAATTATCAAATCGCTTAACGTCAGGCTTGAAATCCGAACTGCTAGAGGCTGTGGGTGCTAAAACTGCTACCAGTTGACAATCCGGTAATTTTTCAACTAATTGAACTGCTTGTCTGCCCATAGATCCTGTGGCACCAGCTATTAAAATTTTTTTCATTAATCTACTCCTAATTCTAGTGGCAGTTCATGCAATAAAGCCGCTTCATCTAAACCTAAATGAATAGCTAATTGCCGTTTTTCTGTCTCATTTAAATCTACAATCGGTAACCGGCAGCCACCAGCAGGTAAACCCTGAGCGTTTAAAACTGCCTTAACCGGTGAAGGTGAGGGGTACATAAATAATGCTTGCATTTTCGGCATTAGTTGTCTTTGCAATTTACCCGCTGCAGCAATTTTGCCCTGATCTAAGTCATCATACATTTCTCGCATAGCTTTGCCATAAATATGAGAAGCTACCGAAATTACTCCTTTTGCTCCCAAGACTTTAGCCGTTAAAGATTGTAAGTCTTCGCCTGTATATACCAAAAAGTCATTGGCTGCATGTTCAACAATATATTCCAAGTCTTCTAAATCTGAGCACTGCTTAACACCAGCAATTTTTGGATTACGCGATAAATCAACCAGAGTTTCCTTGCTAATCTTAATTCCTGTTCGTCCCGGAATATTATAAATAATGATTGGTACAGGTGAATTTTCAGCTACTTTTTGAAAATGAGCTGTAATTCCTCTTTGATTCGGCTTGTTATAGTATGGCGCAACTACTAATGCCATATCAATACCGGGAATTTGTCCTACTTCTTCCGTAAACGCAACAGTTTGGGCAGTATTATTGCTGCCTGTTCCGGCTATCACAGGTACACGGTGATCAACTATTTGAGCGAATTTAGTGTACAACGCAATTTTTTCATCATGGGTCATGGTTGCTGTTTCACCAGTCGTACCGCCAATAACGAAACCATTGCTACCTGTATTGAGTAAATGCTCGGTTAATCGTTTCAGACCAGGATAGTCAACTTCTCCCTCCTTATTAAAAGGGGTAATTATCGCGGTCATTAAATCTGCCTTATCAAAATTAGTCATGTTTTTTCTCCTTTTGAGCTACATGTGACTCAGTAAAAAACCCACCATTGCTTTAATTCCTATTACTATTGCTTCTTCGTGCGGATTAAATGTTGCAGAATGAAGTTGGGAATTATCATTTACGCCCAGCCAAAACATGGTACCGGGAATTTGTGCCAGCAAATAGCCAAAGTCCTCTCCTGTCATAGCCGGCTGCATCTCTTGGTAATTAATTTGAGTATTTTCCTTCATATAATTAATGAACTCACTTGTAATTTGAGGATTATTTTCAACTGGCCAATAGCCGCCTTGATTAAGCTGCAAATCAACCTTAGCATTATAGCTTTGTGCTATTCCTTGAGTTACCTCCCGCAGACGCTGATCGATTCTTTCGATCATTTTTTGAGTTAGCCCGCGAATAGTTCCTTCTAAATGAGCATGACCGGCAATTGCATTTCTAACTGTTCCAGCCCTAACTTTTCCTATTGTAATAACACCACTTGCAATTGGATCAATACTGCGAGATATAATTGTTTGAATTTGTTCTATTAAAGCAGCAGCGGCCACTACCATATCATTAGCTTGCTGTGGATATGCGGCGTGACCATCTTTACCATATAAGTCAATATTGATTTCAGTTGTGCCCGCAAATAATGTTCCTAAACGGCAGCCAATTGTGCCGGTGGGTAAGTCGGGAGTAACATGCAAGGCAAAGAATTCATCTGGATGCCATTTACCAGTAAAAACCCCAGCTTCATAAGCTTTTTTACCACCACTTTCACTTTCTTCAGCTGGCTGGAAAAAGAAAAGTAAATTATCCTGCGGTTGCTGGTCACAAAAATAAGCTAAAATTCCAAGCGCTACTGTCATGTGGATGTCATGACCACAGGCATGCATTTGACCATGATTGTGGGAAGCAAACGACAAGCCAGTATTTTCTTGAACTGGCAGACCATCTATATCTGCTCGATAACCAATTGTTTTTTGTGGTTTACTTCCCCGAACCAGAACTAATATAGCTGTAGGTAGTTCAGGGCATGTACGTATTTCAATATTTTTCTGGTTAAAATTACCAATGACTTGCAAGAGATATTTTTGTGTTTGATATTCATGCAACGCTAATTCCGGTATTTGATGCAAGTCACGGCGAATTTTAATAAGTTGCGCAGAAGTTAACATTAATTCACAGCTTTCTTAGTCCCTGTTCAATTCCTGTCTTAGAGGCAGTTTTTTGATCACGCATTTTAATAATTTTTGCTGGTACTCCGGCAACGACGCTGTTTGCAGGTACATCTTTTGTTACTACCGCCCCGGCCGCTACTACCGCATGGTCACCAACTTGGACTCCTTCTAAAACTACTGCATTAGCACCTATCAAAACATTTTTGCCTATTTTTACAGGTTGTGCTGAGGCTGGTTCCACGACTCCGGCAATTACCGCTCCTGCTCCTATGTGGCTGTTCGCACCAACGATTGCTCGGCCGCCCAAAACAGCATTCATATCAATCATGGCATTTTCGCCAATTTCTGCTCCAATATTAATGACGGCCCCCATCATAATTACCGCATTTTTGCCTATTTCAACATTTTCACGAATAAGGGCACCCGGTTCAATTCTGGCAGAGATGTTCTTCATGTCTAGCAGGGGAATAGCAGAATTCCGACTGACATTTTCCACTTGATAATATGTTATCTTCTCGGCGTTTTTTTCTAAAAAAGGACCCAAGTCTTGCCAATCTCCAAAAACGACCCCGGTATGAGTTTCACTAAAAATCTTGCAATTTTCAGGCCACTTTAACTTAGACATCTCAGCCTTGATATATACTTTCACAGGTGTTTTTTTGGTTGAATTAGCAATGAAATCAATAATTTCTGTTGCCGACATTTTTTTCATATTTTTAATTATCCTTTCGGTTGATAAAAGCGATCATGATTAATTAAATCCGCATAAGTTTCACGTGTAACTACTACCTGTGCTTGACCATTTTCTGCAAATACGACTGCTGGCCTTGGAACACGATTGTAATTCGATGCCATGCTATAACCATAAGCGCCAGTAGCCAGAACTGCTATTACATCGCCCGGTTTACTTTTAGGGATTTTCAGTTTGTTAATAATAATATCGCCTGATTCACAATAACGTCCCGCCAGTCTAACCGTTTCTACTGGTTCTGCATGTGGCTTTTCTGCTAGTACTGCCTCATATTGTGCTTGATAAAGTGCCGGTCTGATATTATCACCCATGCCCCCATCAACTGCTACATAAGGAAGCAGTCCCGGTACTTCTTTGCGAGCACCGATTGTATATAAGCTATAACCGGCTTCACCGACAATCGAACGTCCCGGTTCAATCCAGATAGCCGGAATTTTTAAGTGGCTTATTTGCACACACTTTTTAACTGTCTGCACTATTTGACTGATGAAGGTTTGAGCAGTTAAAGTATCATCCTGTTCGGTATATCTAATACCAAAACCGCCCCCTAAGTTTAAAACACGCGGCTGGTAATCATATTTTTGCTCCCAGTCCTTGACTAATTGCATAAGTCTTTCAACTTCCAGCTTAAACCCGTCTGTCTCTAGAATCTGTGAGCCAATATGTGCGTGCAGACCAATTAGTTCCATTTGCGCGTTAGCTTTAACCTGTAAAAAGGCCTGCTCGGCTTGACCCGAACGAATATCAAAACCAAATTTACTATCTTCTTGACCAGTTTGATCATATTCGTGAGTATGTGCAGAAACTCCTGGTGTTAGCCGCAACATTACCTGCATCTGACTATTTGTTTCTTGCAAAATCTGGCCTAACAACTTAATTTCAGTAAAATTATCTAAAATAATGACGCCAACATGATTTTTCACAGCCATTAATAACTCAGCTGCAGTTTTATTATTACCGTGAAAGCTAATTTTTGCTGCAGGAAAACCTGCTTGCAGCGCGGTATATAATTCACCCCCAGAAACAACATCCACATGTCCGCCCAGCTCATTAATTACCTGGTAAATTGCTATCGTAGCAAATGCTTTACTGGCATAACTAATCGCATAATTCACATTTTCTTTTGCAAAAGCGTTTTGGAAAGCCCGAAATTGCTGTTTGATTTTTTGTACGTCATAAACAACTAATGGAGAACCAAACTCTTTTGCTAATTTTAGTGCATCAACCCCACCAATTACCAAGTGACCTTGAGCATTAGTTTGATAATAATCATTAGCAGCCATTTAAGTCTCTCCCTTTTTCTTAAAATAAAAAGGGCTCTTTTGTCGTGCCTAACAAAAGAGTCCTTCAAGTTATTATCTGGTATCAATTTTGTCGATAGCGCTCCGCGAATATAAAATTGCGACAGTCCGTAACCTGTTAGATTACGTCCCAGCTAATTAATTACCGCAATAATTAATGCTTCGGCAACCGCCCCTTTCACTAGTTTCTCAGCCTTTGCAGAAACTCCACCAGCTACTTTTGTTGGTTGCAACCTCTTCGATTTATTAAAATATTATTATTAATTAAAATCATTGTCAACCATTTTCAGTCAGAATTATTTTTTGTTTTTAAAATAAAGACAATGATTTTAAAAAAATGTCATTTTAACTACAAGCCAAAAAACTTCTAGTAGCAATGTTTTTTGGCTTTTTACAGCTTAAAAACAGTTAATCAAAATGGCTCATTTTCAAAAGTTCTCTTTTTATTTTTGATTGAAGATTAAAATTTTAATGATAAAATGCAATACTAATTACTTAAAATTAAATTTAATTGTGAAAGGTATTAACATGAAAGTCGTTAAATTTGGTGGTAGTTCCCTTGCAGACGGGGAGCAATTTGAAAAAGTAGTAAATATTATTAAAGCTGATCAGACTCGTAAAGTAATTGTAGCTTCTGCTCCAGGAAAAAGATTTTCAAATGACATTAAAGTAACAGATTTATTAATTGAGTTTGCACATAAAACAATTAATAAAGAGGATTGCAGTTCAACTGTAAAAACAATTTGGTCTAGGTATCATGATATTGCTGCTTACTTTCAAATATCTGAACAATTATTACAACCTTTACTGCAAGAACTAATTGCTTTGCCAAAAGCTGATTACCCTAATCAAGACTATTTAATGGCTGGCTTTAAAGCTCACGGTGAAAAACTTAACGCACAACTTTTGACTTTAGTTTTGCAAAATTATCATTTACCAGCTTACTTTCTTGACCCCCAAGAAGCGGGCTTTATGGTTACTGACAACGCTAATGACACCCAAGTGATGCCAGAAACTTACAAAAATTTAGAAAAGTGGTCTAACAAAGATAACGTGTTGGTTGTTCCCGGCTTTTACGGTATTACCAAAGACGGCTTAATTGCTACTTTTTCCCGTGGCGGATCAGATATCACTGGCGCAATTTGGGCACGGGGGATTAAAGCAGATTTATATGAGAACTTTACCGACGTCGACGCTATATATGCCGCTGATCCCAGAATTATTACTCACCCCTACGCAATTAAAGTTATGACATATCGCGAATTGCGGGAGCTGTCATACGCTGGCTTTTCGGTTTTCCATGATGAAGCGATCATTCCTGCAATTGAAGGTCAAGTACCCATAAATGTCAAAAATACTAACCACCCTGATTTACCAGGAACAATGATTGTTCCCGAGCATGATTTTCATCCCCAA
The DNA here is from genome assembly GCF_016100925.1 of Lactobacillus sp. W8093. NCBI lineage: Bacteria > Bacillati > Bacillota > Bacilli > Lactobacillales > Lactobacillaceae > Lactobacillus > Lactobacillus sp. W8093. Next base: position 68,521 of record NZ_JACFRL010000002.1, read on the forward strand.
AGCATAATTACTGGGGTCGCAAGTTCTAGTCATTTTGCTGCATTATATTTACATAAATATTTACTAAATAAAGAGGTTGGATTTACACTTAAATTATTACAAATTTTCTATAAATTTAATATTTCATACGAACACATGCCATCAGGAATTGATGATCTGACTGTTATTTTTGACAAAAGACAATTTAATGAGCAAATCCGCCAGCAAATGTGTTTTGAAATTCAACAAGCATTGCAACCTGACCAACTAGAATGGTTTGATGATTATGCCATCATCATGGTAGTAGGAGAAGGAATGCGCAACAAGATTGGCGTAATGAAGAATATTACAATGCCGTTGGCGCAGAAACACGTCGCAATCCACATGATTAATCAGGGTGCCTCACGTATTTCTATCATGCTGGGCACTAAAAGAGCTGACGCAGCAGCGGCAGTTAAAGAAATTTATCAGCAATTTTTTAAGTAAATATTTAAAGGAGAAACTTTATGGTACAACTACAAAAAGTTCATGGCTCGCAAAACCAATTTTTTCTGCTTGATCAAACCCAATTAAAAGCACCATTAACTAAAGAAGAACTAGTCAACTTGGCACAGCAAATAACCAGACGCGACACAGGTTTATTAAATGGCGCGGACGGTTTGCTTGTAGTCAGCAAGTCACACCATCCTCAAGTTTTAGGTAAAATGCAGGTCATCAATGCTGACGGCTCTTTTGCTTCAATGTGCGGTAACGGCCTAAGGACAGTCGGCCGCTATTTAGCACAAAAATATCATAAAGAAGCATTTAAAGTTGAGACTATGCAGAGTGATTTGCGTGTCAGCTGCAAGCCGGATTGGGCTCAAGACGTTAAGGCAGTCAGTGTTGAAATCAGCCCTGTCAGTTTTCAGGCAATTGATCTCCCGTTTACCAATTTAGGCGCTACTGAGTTAATTAATCAAAAGGTTCCCGAATTTGCACCTAATTTAAAATTTTCAGCAGTTGCTGTTCCCAACCCACATTTGATTAGTCTAGTGCCAAATAACATTTTACAAAGCAACTTATTGGAAAAACTGGGAACAAGGTTAAATCAGAAAAACCCTTATTTTCCAGATGGCGTAAACGTTAGTTTTGCTCAAGTTTTGAATGCACATCATCTATTTGTGCGCACTTTCGAACGGGGTGTGGGTTTTACCAATGCTTGTGGCACTGGCATGTCAGCCGCAAGTCTGGTTTACGCATTAACTTATCCGCAGGAACACCTTTTTGGGCAGTTACTAACTATCTCCAATCCCGGAGGATTTGTTCAAACTAAAGTGCATCGGACTGCAGATAGCTATTGGATAGAATTAATAGGTAATGCTACAGTTACGCACTATATTGATGTTACAGAAGGTGAATTACACGAAAAACAGCTGGACTTTAGTAACTTTAAGATTACATCAACTACAGAAAATGAAGCTTACCAGAAATTTATGGCAACACATAATAAGTAAAGGGTAATTTTGGTAGTAAAGTATTGTACTAAAATAAAAATTTGAGCTGCTTAATAGCCATTTTGAAGTGACTTTATAGCCTTTCTTTTTCATAATAGTGAAGTAAAATATATTTGTTAAAGCGATTTCACAAAAAGGAGTGCTGTAAAATGGCAGAACCAGATTATTTAAAATTAGTGCAGGAAATGCGAAAAGAATTTAAAAAAGGTGATGATCAGCGCGACGCTGATTTGCCAACACAAATACCTGAAGTAGAAAGATTTGATAATGTGCCTTACGGTCAAGATCAACAATATCAGATTCTTGATGTGTATTTACCCCAAAAAAGAACTGATGCTAAACTGCCGGTTATTATCAATATCCATGGTGGTGGCTGGGTATATGGCACTAAGGAAACTTACCAGTTTTATTGCTTAGCTCTAGCTAAAGCAGGCTTTGCAGTCGTCAACGCCAATTATCGTTTGGCACCTGCCGTTGTTTATCCGGGCGAATTAGATGATGTTAACCGTGTATTTCATTGGGTAGCCAAAAAAGAAAATGCGGCTAAATATCAGTTTGACTTAAACAATGTCTTTATAGTTGGTGACAGTGCAGGCGGTCAAATGGGTGAACAAATTTTAGCAGTTTACACTAACAATGAATACCGTAAATATTTTGGCTATTCTGTTCCCAACTTGACCATTAAAGCAGCAGCTTTAAACTGTGGCGCTTACTTCTTAACGGAAATTAATTCCATTGCCGGCGCACCCGAGGCCTATTTCAGACCCGAAATTCGTATGAATAAACACGAAGAACTAAATGTAGAACAATTTCTAACTTCTGCATTGCCGCCTTTATTTATCATGACCTCTACCGATGACTTTTTGCGTGATAATGCCTACATGCTTTCTGGATACTTACATGCCAAAAATATTTATCACGAACTACATTTTTATGGGGACAGTAATAATCCTCGCGGACATGTTTTCCACATTAACCAAAAAGATGAGTTGGCAAAGCAATGTAACGAAGATGAGGTGGACTTCTTCCGTAAATACCTCAATTAAATAATAATTACCAAAACTGGTTGAACTAGTAGCTTTTTTAGTTCGACCATTTTTAGTAAAGGAGAAAACATCATGGCAAGTGACAAGCATGAGTTGGTGCAGCTAGATGAACTGCCTGTTTTTATTAAGGTTCATCAATACCCGGGCTCCTCAGAAGTACCTCCCCACTGGCATCAAAGTATTGAACTGAGCTTTACATTAAAGGGAAAAATTGACCATTTTATCATCGGCGGTGTAGATTATCAAACCCAACCAGGCGAAATTTTAATTATTAATACCCAAGTTGTTCACAGCGTGCGCAATCTTAACAGCACTAAAAATGATTTGGCTTTAACCCTGCTTTTCCCTTATTCTTTAGTATTACAAATGTTTCCTGAAATGGATCATTATCAGTTTGAAGTGAAGCCGGTTGAAGAATTAAGCGTAGAACAAGCAACGCAATATCATCATCTGCAAACTTTACTAAGTAAAATTATTGCAACAAAATTAGCACCTGCTGCAACTTTTAAAAATCTTGATTTAACTATTCTTAGCTATAAGGTTTTAAAGATATTGCTCAAATACTTTTTAAAGCCACGTGATAACAAGTGCCAAATATCACGTAACTTAATTATTACAGGACATTTGCGTAATGCGTTAGATTATATTCAAGACCACTATCAAGAACCGATCACGCCACAAGATATTGCAAACAGTTGTCATTTATCACGACAATATCTGCAAAGAGTTTTTCACCAAAATATGGGAACTACTATCGGAAAATATCTCAAGAATTTTCGGGCGCAAAAAGCCTATCAGGACTTGCGTCACACTGCCAATACTCTTACAGCAATTGCAATGAATAATGGTTTTAGTGGCATTCGCTCATTAAACAGGGCAATGGTTGATTATTACGGACAAACTAGTATGCAAATCAGAAAAAGTTCCTCAGCGCCATATTCAAGCTACTGAAAGCGCTATTTTATATGCAAAAAAAGAGTAATATATTACTAAACTAATATTCAGTAAAAAAGAGGCAAGTTAATATGAAAAAAATTAATCCTAAATCTGGGTTATTCAAATGCGCTTTATTATCAATATCGCTATTGCTAATGATAGCGCCACAAATTTCTTCAGTATTGCCATTGATGTACTCATCATTTCCACAAGTTTCAAGAGCAGCTGTCGAAACATTAAGTACGATTCCTAATATTGGCATTGTCGTTTGTCTTATTATAAGTCCATTTTTAATTAAACTAATCGGCACTAAGCCAACAGTTATGGCTGGGCTAGCAGTTGCCCTGCTGGCAGGTACTTACCCAATATATGGCACAAGCTATACACCAATTTTAATTTCCCGTTTTCTTTTAGGAGCCGGGATTGGGCTATTTAATTCTTTAGCAGTTAGCCTTTTGTCCAAATTCTATCAAGGCGATGAATTATCAACTATGCTTGGCTTTCAAAACTCGATGGGTAGTGTGGGTGCTGCAGTATTTTCCTTTTGTGTTGGTCTGTTAGCCGTATTGGGCTGGCATGCAACTTTTGCAATCTACCTAGTATCATTACCAATCATACTATTGTTTGGTTTAGTAGTATCATTGCCTGACGAAAAAAGTAGTGAAACAAATACTGGAGCCCCGGCAGCTAAAGAAGAAAATAAGATTAACGGTAGCGTAGTGGAGATCTCTTTAATCATGTTCTTTATGTACGTCTTCTTTATGCCAATGACTTTTAAGTTGCCGCAATTGGCTACTACACAAAAAATTGCTAATGTGAGCCAAATTGCTTTTGTTTCGAGTGTGGCAACTCTTGTTGGTATTCCTGTTGGTATGTGCTATGGCTATTTAAAAAAGAAACTGCAAGATTTGATCTTACCAATTGGCTTATTACTACAAGTTGTTGGTCTATTGGCTCTTGCTTATGCTTCTAACCTGCCAGTATTGGTGATTGCTGTTATTGTTTTAGGCACTGGGTTTGGTCTATCCGTACCGTATATTTTTAATTGGCTAGATGAAACAGCACCACAAAATTCAGTCAACTTTGCTACTACTATTACTTTAGTTCTTGTAAATGTTGGCTGCGCTGCTTCACCAACAATTATTGATTGGCTGGGCAGCAGTTTAGGCAATGGTTCACCTCGTGCCGATATGACAATGGCGGGTGCCGGTATGGCTATTCTATTTTGCTATAGCTTAATCCACTACTTTAAAGTCAAAAAGCACTAAGAAATAGCTAGATTAAAAAAGAGTTGACGCGCTCTTGCACGTTCAACTCTTTTTTAATTGCATATTTATTGTTGCAAATTATTGTTGCTCATTTCTTTCTTTTCTGGAGAACCAAAACATGAATAACGGCAAAATGACGAAGCCGAAAATCATCATAATGATTGCATACCAGTTTACACCAACGACTTGACCATTCTCAATAATGCCGAATTGCGCCTGCCAATTATATTTAACCAGCAAAAAGATTACTAAGACAATCGACAATATTGGTACAAAGATGTCGGTTACAACATTTTTAGGGGCTGGTAAAATTGGCTGCTTATTTTTACCATAATAAAAGCAAATTACTGCTAAAGGAACAACAATGAACCCTAAAAATCTGACCATGGCACTCAGAGTAATCAGGTTTGTCATATTAAATTGAAATGATAAGGGTACTAAGACTGCCAGCGCTTCAGAGATAAAAAATGTCTTAATGGGAAAATTATTTTTAGTTCTTTTTGTTAAAGTTGCCGGTAGCTGGTGCTCACGCGCCATTGCTTCCAGAATGCGCGGTGCATTAAAGCTAGAAGCGACATTTATTCCCAACATAGAAATAAGCGCACCCACTAAAATTATATCCCGCAAGACTTCATTTTTAAAAATTGCACTAATGGCTACTACTTGTTTAGTTGTCATGAGGGACTTGGGATCTAAAACCATTGCCACGGCTACTACTCCAATATAAATTGCGGCAATAACTAAAATTGCTAGTGGAATAGCCTTTGGTAAGTTTTTTTCTGGCTCTTGCATATCTTCTGAACCGGAAGCAACTGATTCAAAGCCCGTAAACGCATAAAAGGCAGAAACAACAGCCATCACAAAGCCTGTAGTAGTTAACGCGGGTACGATTTTGTGGCCGTTTTGTGTAATTTGATCAACAGATGATAGGCTGTGTGTAGCTCCCGTTGTAATTAATAAAACAACGCCAGCTACAATAATCAAAATTAAGGCTGCTAATTTCCCTACTGTTGCCATATTCATCACAAATTTCACAAATTTTTGCCCGAATAAATTAATTACTGTAACGAGCAGCATTAGTATTAAGAAGCCGATAGTAACATTTAAAAAATTATCTGGATTGCCGCCGAAAATAGAAATAGTTGATTTGATAACACCGACAGCCATCACACCCCAAGCAACACTAGCGGAAAAATAGCGCAAAATGCCGACGTAAAAACCCATATTATTGCCAAAGGCAGCCTTAGAATAAGCATAAGAAGCCCCAGATTTAGTGACATATTTAGCCGCTGCAGAAAATGAAATGGCTAAAACTGAAGCAAAAAGTGCAGCAATGAAATAAACAATTAGTGCCTTACTACCTGCTTGACTGACTACACTACCCGGCGTTAAAAAGATACCGGAACCAATAATTGAGTTGATTGCCAAAAAAACAATCGACCAAAAACCTAGTTTATCTCCTGTATTTTTACTCTGATCCATTATTACTCCCTACTTTGCTCTTTCAATCACAAATTTGAATAAATTATTCATATTTGCTGTATTGGGATTATTATGCAGCATTTCTGGATGCCATTGCACTGCCAAAACATTACCTTGCTTATTTTCAAGTCCTTCCGGCACACCATCACTGGCATCTGCAACTTCAAGTAAATCAGGAGCAACCTTCTTAATTAACTGATGGTGAAAAGTATTAACCATACATTCGGTTACACCCAATGTTTTAGCTAATAAACTATTTTCTTTGATAGTTATTTTATGCGTAGGTAAATCTGGTGTATGCCCCTGCTCATGCTTTAATGTCTGCTGAGTGCGATAGCTAACATCTTGGTAAAGACTGCCGCCGTGCGCCACATTAATAATTTGCGCTCCTCGGCAAACTCCCAAAACTGGTTTATTAGTTTCTTCTGCAATTTTTAATAAAAGCATGTCAAAATGATCCCGCTCGGGCCAAATTGGACCAATTTTAGGCATTAGTTCCTCACCATATAAATGGGGATCAACATCATGACCACCAGATAAAATCAGTCCTTGAACATGAGCCATTTGGCTTTTTATAACTTCATCATCAGCAGTAAAAGGGATAATAAAGGGAACGCCGCCGTTTTTAACAACAGAATCCACATAGTCTTCATTCACATAACTACGCCGATAACCGGGAAACATTCCGCCAGAATCAATCATTTCCGATCCCGCAATACCAATAATTGGTTTTGTCATTTTTCCTCCTCATTTAAGCTTATATTATTATTTATTAATATTATAATAGTTATGAGCGATTTATGTGTGCCTTTTGCTTAATGTCAGCTTTATTGCAATTTACTGCAGTTAGGCATTAACACTTTAAATGTTTAGCTTGCATTAGGCTTAAGGATTAGCTACCAAACTATTGGTGTAGTAAAATATTTGAGTTAAAAATTATTATTGGTCATCTTACAAAGAGTAAATTTCATGAAAAACTTAAGCAGAACTATTAAACAACAGAAAATAATGTGGATTACTTTGCTAATTTTGCTTTTAGCAAGCTTACTTTGCCATTCTTTGCCTAAAATCTCCGATGTTAATTGGCAAACAATCTTATCATTATTCAGTTTAATGCTTGTTACACAGTATTTTATTCACATTAAGGCTTTAGACTATTTGAGTCAAAAAATCATTAATTTGGCACGTACTCATCGACAGGTTGCCCAATTGTTAGTTTTATTAGCGGGATTTTTAGCGATGTTTTTAACTAATGATGTCGCTATCCTGAGCCTTATTCCGCTATTTCTAGTTATTCACAAGCAAGTTCATGGCCCTTTCGTTTTTCCTTTATCGTTAATCACAATTGCAGCAAATCTTGGAAGTGCGTTAACACCTTTTGGTAACCCGCAAAATCTCTATATTTATAATCATTATCAACTTTCCACTCCTAATTTTTTTAAAATTTCATTCCCTTTATTTCTAATCAGCTTTGCTTTACTTTTGTTAACCACTTTTACCATCCCTGCAACTCCACTACCTACCTTAAAGCAAACAAACTATAATATTAAGCCGCTATCTTTAATCACTGCTTTTGCCCTACTCATAGTGACACTTGCCGGCGTGCTTCATTTTATACCGTTAATTTATGCTACAATAGCAATCGCTCTAGCCGTTTTGCTTATCAACCACCTTTTATTTACAAAAGTTGATTATGGTACTTTAGTGACTTTCATAGGCTTTTTCTTAATAGTGGGAATTTTAGGAAGGCAAAAATTCGTCATTAATTTAGTTACGCAGTTGTTGCAACAAAGCTCTCTAATTACTTATCTGACAGGTATTTTACTGAGCCAAATAATTAGTAATGTTCCAGCTACTTTTCTCATGACTCGTTTCAGTACAGATATAATCGCAATATTTCTGGGCGTAAATGTCGGTGGACTAGGGACTCCGTTAGCTTCATTTGCCAATTTATTAGCTTTAAAGCAAGCGCATGTTCACAGCGGGCGAGTATTATTAGGCTTTTTGGCAATCAATTTTATTTTATTAATCCTGCTGGGCGGGATAGTTATGCTACTGCTACCACAATTAATAAAACTTAGTTCTCTTTAGAGATTTTATGTTTGAGATTATTTATTTCCCGGGAAATATTTTCTATCTCTTTAAATGAAGCATTGGGGTCGGTAATTAGTTTATCTAATTTAAATTGAAGTAAATTAATCTGATTATCAATATTGGTATTCTTATGACTGGAAAAATCACTAGCCGTAATTAATTTATGATTTTTTATTTCCCAGATTGCAAAATTCAAATTTTTCAGCAGGTTCTGATCATGAGATACCAGGATGATAGCAAACGGATAATTTTTTAGAAATGTCTCAAGAGCATTAATAGCTGAAATATCTAAAAAATTATCTGGCTCATCAAGTATCAATAAGTTATGCTCACCTAATAGCACCTTTGCCAATTTATAACAAACTAGCTGGCCTCCACTTAAATCACAGACTTGGTTATTCAGAAATCTTCTTAAATGTAAATCACCTAAAAGTTGCATGTTAGTTGTTTTATCAAAAACACTAATTTTAGAAATTGTTTCTATCACTGTCTCTTTTTCTGCAGCTTCTTGAGCAATATTCTGTTTAACATAACCGATTTTTAAACGCGGATTAAACCAAGCGTTAAGTTCCTGATGAAATAACTTTGCCAAAAAAATTGATTTTCCGACACCATTTTTGCCAGTTAATGCAATTTTTTCTCTTCCTTTTATTTGCAATTCTTTTGTTATACTAAACAAATTATTTCCGTGTAAGACAACTTCTTGAATGCCTAATCTGACTAAACTACTTTTTTGTGATAGATCTAAGTTTGTGGTCTTAACGTTACTTAATGTAATTGTATGATGGACTTGTGGTTTTTCCAGCGCAGCTTCTTCGCTAGTTATACGTTTTTTTAATTGAATACTAATTCGGCTAAGCCTTTTCTCTATCTTGCTGCTATCTTTTATTTTCCAATCCGACCAAGACATGCCTTTCTTTTTCTTGGTAGCCTTTTGAGACTTTATTTCAGCGTCTCTTTGATCTTTCTTTAGTTTTTTAATTTTAGTTAGTTTTTCATGGTATTCTATGTTTGTTCTTTTTTCTTCAGCTGTGAGAAATCGACAATATTCACTATATGAACCCTTAAATTCATGAACTTGATGATCTTTAATGTGCCAAATAACAGTAACAAGTTTCTTTAAAAAAGACTGATCATGACTAATTATCAAAATTGGCTGGCTTAAAGTGCTTAGGGTTTTAATTAACCATTTTTGTTGTGCAATATCCAAATTAGAAGTAGGTTCATCCAGAATTAGCAAAGAATTTCTGGCTTGACCCAATCTGATTATTGCCTGAGTAATGGCTTCTTTTTCTTTTTCCCCACCACTTTGCTCATCATTATTTAAAAGTTGTGGCACCAAAACAATGCGGCAGTGGCACTGAATTTGTCCCGTTACTCTGAAAATTGTAGACACTTGGGCAATAATATTAACCAATGTGGTCTTACCTACACCATTATCACCTATTAAACCAATTATTTGATGGTCCTGAATATTCAAATGTGGGGCATAAAACAAAGTTCCGTCTCGATTCTCAACGGTGAGGTTAGTTATTCTAATATATTCCATACTAGCACCTGCTTTTTGCTAAATAAAAAGCACTGATAACCAAATTGCCCATAATTTGATTAGCAGTGCACAAAAAGCGGTGAAATTAAAGTGCCACCTTGCATAGAGAACAGTACTAATTTCTGATTATCGGCAAAAATGCATGATAAAAAGCATTGGTTATCAAACTTTTTTGCTTACTAATAAAACCAGAAATTAATTCTCCATTTTTTGCAATACCTTCTTTTCCTGAATTGTTTCAACTATATCATATTTATTTAATTTTTCAACAGCCTAATTACTCAACTTTTTCAAAAATTTCACATACCATTGGTGCCTGCGGATAAAATTTTTGACCATTGGCTTTAAATTCTTCTTCAAAGAATTGATCATGAATTTTGCGCCAGTACTGATAACTACGGTCACCTTCACCTTCATGATAAGCATGTTCTGCAGAAATTTGATTATAAGGGATAATCTCTACAACTTTATCTTGAACAACGCAGACAGGTTCACCCTGGCCATCAAGAATTATGTTCCAACCACCAATATCTGGCATGTCTTCATAGCCAGGTACATATTCCGAAGTTGTTGCAGTTTTGATTCCCTTGTCAACTAGTTCAGCCAATTCATCTGCATCATCTTTATTAGAACCAAAAGCCCAGGCATCAACTTTAGTATCAATAGCCAAATTGTGTTTAAGACAAAAGTTATACCAGAATTGTTTTACTTTTTTGTCCATTATAACCACCATTCTGGAGTCAGTTCACCCATTGTAGCGACCTTACCACTTTCATAATCCAGCATCACTTCAACATGGCGATAATCTTTTTCCATTAGTTGAACAATAAATTCGCGACAGGCTCCACACGGCGCACCATTTTTGCCATCTGCCATTAATGCTAAAACTCTGCTAATCCTTGTTTCACCGTTAGTAATCATATTAAAAAGAGCATTTCGTTCCGCGCAAACACCTAATCCGCAAGCAGTGTCAACACAAACTCCCGTATAAATATTTCCTGACTCTGTCATAACTGCCACCAGCTTCCATATGAGGACCAATCGCGGTGAATTCTTGTACTTTTTTAGCTGCTTCATACATTTTTTGCCATTTTTTATCCATCTTTTTCCCCTCATTTTTCATAAATTGTCTATAGATTACGTTCAAAGTTTTTTAGTCATAATATTAAATTTATAGATGCCACCATTTGAATGAACCATTTCTGTCCCAGTGATGACATAACCTGCCTTTTGGTAGACTTTAATTGCACGCACGTTGAATTCAGCTACCGCTAAAACAATTACTTGATAATCGTAGTTATTTTTAATGTAGTTTTCAATAACCGTCATAAATTCTCTGCCCCGACCATGACCAGTTAGATTAGGAGCCAGTCCCAAACCAACTTCAACTTGTTCTTTTTTCTTCTTATCTGGGTCAAGACAAAAGAAAGCGACTAAGTTGTCATCTTCATCCAAAACCTGAAAGTAATTATTTTTACGTAACTGGGGAGAAATTATTTCATCGTAATCTTCTTGATCATTTTTCATATCATAAAAAGCGTATTGTCCGTTGTAATGCCACTTATCCGCAATAATCAGGGCATTTTTTTGCGACAGCATTGCTATTTTTTGAAAAATACTTTTACTCATTTCTTCATCTCTATTCTTTTAAATATTAAAGACTAATTAATTATTTAATATACTGAAACCCCATTCAAAAAGCAAATTTACAACAAAAAAACCGCTTTTACTTATTACACTAAGTAAAAACGGAAACTAAATTTTATTTGTTATCCTTTAATTAATAGCTGGTCCACCTGTAGCACCATAGACTTGACCTGTGACATAACTTGCTAAGTTTGAAGCTAAGAAAATATAAACATGAGCTATTTCATCTGGTTGTCCTGCACGTTTCAAAAGAACTTCTTGACCGAAAGTAGAAAGAGCCTCAGTTGGTTGACCGCCGCAAACTTGTAAAGGTGTCCAAACTGGGCCAGGAGCAACACTATTAACCCTAATACCCTTTGGAGCAAGGCTTTGAGCCAAATTAATAGAGAAGCTGACGATTGCCGCTTTAGTTGCGGCATAATCAAGCAATATTGGTGATGGACTAAATCCTTCTAAAGAAGTCGAGGTCAAAATTACACTACCTGGTTTCATATGCGGTACAGCCGCTTTAGCCATTTCAAACATGGAGATGATGTTAACTTCAAAGGTATCGTGAACTTGGTCCATTGACAAATTCTCTAAACCATCAGCATTTTGTTGGATAGCTGCGTTCATGACCAGTAATTCTAAGCTGCCCAATTCTTTGACAGCTTTTTCAACAACTTTTGCTGCTTCGCCGCGTTTACGGAAATCAGCTGGCAACAAAACTGCCTTACGTCCAGCCTTTTTAATGAGTTCAGCTGTATCTTTAGCATCGGATTCTTCTTCCGGTAGATATTGAATGGCGACATCGGCTCCTTCTTTGGCAAAGCCAATTGCGACAGCACGACCAATACCAGAATCACCACCTGTGACAAGGGCATTGCGTCCCTTTAACAATCCATGTCCTTCATAGTCGGCCATATCGCCAGTAGGTACTGGATCCATTTTACTTTGCACGCCTGGATATTCCTGTGATTGCTTAGGAAAATCATCATGATGATAACGTTTTAACGGGTCTGATAAATTATTGTCCATTTCTACTTTCTCCCTTCAATAAATTCAATTTCAAGATACCGCTTTTATAATAATAAAACAAAAATATTGCTTATTAATTAACAAAAAGTCATTATCTTTGCCCAATTAAATACGATGCTATATGATGAATTTATTAGGTGTAATAGGAGGATGTACTTAATGTTTAAATCATACAAAAAATTCTGGCAGAATATCTTTAATTTTTCAGGTACTGCTAGTCGTTCAGAATACTGGTGGCCGGTGATTATTAATTGGGTTCTGGCTTTTATCTTAATACATTTAGTTGAGAGCCTTTTAGGCCATTCAATTAATGATATTTATAATTGGGGCGACTGGAGCATCAAGACAAGTTCTCTTATTATTTCCTTCGTTGTCTGGATTGCAATGTTATCTTTGCGTTTTCGCCGCTTACATGATAGTAATCACTCTGCTTGGTGGATACTGATTATGATAATCCCAATCATTGGCGACATTTGGTTTGTCATTTTAATGCTGTTACCATCCAGGGCAAATAATTACGATTAAAATGTAATTCCTTTTCTAATATAAATCACGTGCAATAATGTACTTTTAGTGCAATTATTGCACTTTTTCTTTCGTAGCCAATATTTTCGCTAGCAACTTCAGCAAGATTGGATACGGCTTGCATTATACTACTTTATGTTTACCCTCGGCTCAATGATCGTAATGAAATCAAATATTCTATTACTACTCATAATGAACGTTATATTGGCGTTTAAAGTTCACGCAAAAGCAATGCAGATGCAATTTTAAAAATCATACGCAATCCTGAATTATAGTCAATCGCCACATAGATTTTAATATAATTAAACTCAGTAACCATAAAAAACTAGACCAGAAACTGGAAGAATCTGCTGAGAAAATAGGTTTTAAAGTAGAAAAGAACCTTAGTGTTTCTGCTCCAGTAAATCGTCAACCAAAATTTGCTAGCATGATTGCAAAACAAAATACGGAAAAGTCAGATGAAAGTTTAGGACTTTAATTCAAAAAACGTCAGTTTTTACCATATTCGGTAAACATCATGTCCTTTAATGATAAAATAGATCTGAGAGTTTTAGAAGTGAAAACACTATGGCGACAACGATTAACAGACTATTAAAGAGTAAAAATATTAGTATTGTGGAAGTTGCAGAAAAAAGTGCAGTTTCTGCTAGTACTTTGAGAAAAGCAGCAGCTAAGCCACTTGAAAGCTGGTCGGTAAGAGTGCTTAATGCTTTTGCAACTGGTTTAAATGAAAGAGCAGGCGATTTACTAAATATGTTACAACCCAAAGAATATAAACTTGATATTAACGATAAAAATCAAACTATTCAGGGCGTTTATGTGTCTGATAAAGCTATGTATCTTGAGCTAAGAGGAGTTATTGAAGCTAGTCATTTAGAAGGTTGGAACCCAACTAAAAAAGATGTTGAGAGCGTATTAGATGGAGTTCTTAATCCAGACCCAGAAGAAGTTAAAGAAATTATGGAAATTTGGGAAGGCAGCGATGAGTGACTGGATTAAAGATACACTATATGACAATGGTGTAATGAAAAATAAGCAAAACATCAAAAATCAACAAAAGCTAGAAGATTTAGAATACCTCCAGTCTTCAAGAAGGGCTTTTGTTTTTTTGAGTTATAAACCTAAAAATTTCTGATATTCGCGACTTAAAAAAATACACAAAATTATGATTGGCAAATTATATGATTGGGCAGGTAAATATCGTCCGGGTAATTTTCAAAAAAATGGCTATGAATTTTTTGATCATTCACGCTTTGGTTACGCTGAGAAAAATATCAACGATATTATTCATGGACAACCCAAACAAGCAGGCTTAGCGGCAACAGACTATGCTAAATTACTGGATGAAATAAATTTTATGCACCCATTTAGAGAAGGGAATGGTCGAAGTTGCAAGGTATTTTTACTTGCTTATACAGCTAATCATGGGCAAGTAATTGATTATCCACGCAAGAATGAGGAAATGATTGCTGCCCAGGAAAATGCCGATGTAAAGCAAATTTCTAGTTTAATAAAAATTCAAAACTTACCTAGTCGTGACGCTGCGTTCAAGCTTCTAACTAAACAGATGAAAACGTCTAAAGACCTCAATCAAAATGAATGATTATAGCCTTTTAAATAAGCATAAAAGTGATATGATCCCCAAATTTAACCTAAATTTGGGGATATTTTTATGGCTAAATTATCAACTAAAAACTGCATTTATAAACCAAACTTTTACCAATATCTACTGAAAAAATTAGTTGAATGATACTAGTTAATTTAGTAACAGTTTTCATTATAAAAGTGTTTTAATTATTTGCTTTAAATTGGATATTAGCTTGATGTAGTAGCAGCATTAGCAATACTTATAATATACAATTTTTTAAATGTATATAAAATATTGATATAATTGTCACAGAGTTAATGATATTTGTATGAAATTAATCACTTCCCTATGATTAAAATTTTCATATAATTTAAAAATGTACCGGTACTAAAAATTTAACAGCAAAGGGATGATTAATTTAAAATTCAAAACTAGCAAGTTCAGGAGTGACTAATTTAGCTTTAAGTCCAATTGCAACTTTTATCTTTTAAAAAATAGAGTGTTATTATGGAAACAAATAAACAAAAATTAACGGTAAGTCAAAAAAGATCTAGAAGTAAGCCCAAACACTTTAAACTTTATCAGTTTTTTGCATACTTTTTCTCCATAATGATAAGCAGCATTTTGACTGAAAAGTTTTTCCCAAACTGTTGGCCATTTTGGTCTAGTAGCAGAAATCTTCTGATGTTTTTAATTAGTCTTGCAATATATTTTATATTTTATATTTTTTACTTTTACGGATAAAATCCTTGACTATTTCTGTTCTAAAAATAATAACTAAACTATAATTACGAGTGCAGATAAACCTCTCGACTATTTCTATTCTAAAAACAATAATTAAACTATAATTTCGGGTGCAGATAAGTCATTAAATTGTGATTTATCTGCTTTTTTTGTGATTTCATTGATCTACTTTTTCAAAATTACAAAAAATGTAGTTTATCACGTATTCAATAAATTCAACTATCTCTTGTCGAAATTTTTAAAAGCCAAACCAAATAATGAGGTGTAAGCAAGGCTAGGATGTAATTAGTATTAGGTAACCCAACCTGTTAACGCGGACCTAATTCACCAGAACCAATTTAATAATCATGCTAAAGCTGATAGATTTCAATTTTATCTTATTTAACGATAAAATACCCCCCAAATTTGTCTTAAATTTGGAGATCACATCATTTTGTAGTTGCTTCATCTTTTCGTTTAAACATCGCTATTTGCCTTCTAGTAACATATTTTGCTAGAAAAAATATAAAATACGAACTTTAATAATACAACCCAATCTTCTTGTTCTTGCATAGTTCTTAATTTTATTTTATTCTTATTATTGTCACATTCGATAATAAGAAAGCAAAAAGTGAGGATCTAATGTCAAGTTTTCAAAAATATTACGCTAAACTATCTGAAATTGCTGATTTTTTACTTCATAATCCAGAACTTGGTTATAAAGAATTTAAAACATCTAGCAAGATTGAAGCTGAAATTAACAAAATTAGTCCCGAGTTAAAAGTCGAACATTATCTCAATACAGGTTTAAAAGTAACGTTAACTAATGGTAGCCAAAAAACCATTGGAATTATTGCCGAAATGGATTCACTCTATCAGCCTAATCACAAATTTGCAGATACGAATACTGGTGCCGCTCAAGCTTGTGGCCATTACACACAAGTCACTACCGCACTAGCAATTATGAACGAAATAATTACCAATCACCGACTTAAAGATTTTGGTGCTAATCTAGCATTTATTTTCACTCCATCCGAAGAATTTGTTGATCTTGCTTGGAGAAAACAGCAAAAAGAAGTAGGAAAAATAGATTACTTTGGTGGCAAACAAGAGGCTATTAAACTCGGCATTTTTGACGATATTGACTATTGTGTTTCAGTTCATGCAATAGGTGAAGACTTTGATGAACGAACTATCGAAATTAATTGTGATCTTGCAGGCTTTAATTTTGAATATTTTGATTTTTATGGCAAGGCCAGTCATGCGGCTTTCGCCCCAGATGCAGGTATTAATGCTCAAAGCATAGCAACATTATTTAATACCGCTTTAGCCCTGCAGCGTCAGCAAATTAAGGATCCCAATCGTATAAGATTTAATCCGGTAATTGTTGGTGAAAATCATGAATCAATTAACGTAATTCCTGATCACATCAAAATGGGGACAGATTTAAGATTTTTCGACATAGACAATGCTCAAAAATTAATGAACCGTTTTAAACAGGCAGCAGAAGGCTGTGCAGCAGCACTTGGTGGCTCAGTTAGGTCCGAAAGGCAAGTTGGCTACCTACCTTTGATCTCCAGTAAAAGTATGAGCGCTCTTGTAAAAGATGTCTTCTCTGCAGATGAAAAAATTACCGGTTTAATCGAAAATCGGGGTTATACAATGGCGGCAGGTGATATTGGGGATGTCAGTTTTTTAATACCAACCATCCAAATCGGTTATGGTGGTTGGAACGGAACTATTCATGGTGATGACTTTACCCTAGTTGATCCTGAGTTTGTTCTAGCAATTTTTCCTGAATTTGTCTTTAACAGTATTCTTAAGATTTCAAATAACTTGGATCAGGTAAAAACCTATAAGAAGACAAAAGAAGAATATTTAACTGAATTAGAAAAGATGGCAAAATAAAATGAAATATTTAAAAGCATACGGCCCGCTAATCATCTTAGTGTTGTTAATAGATACAGTTTCTGAAATGATTAGTACCCAAGTATTTAAAATAGGCAAAATTGAAATCTCTATCTTACCTCTAGTGTTTGCGGTAATTATTGCTATTTTAGTTTATTTAATCCCAGCAAAGCCTATTAAAAAACTTTACAATGATAAACGGGTAAAATTTGCCGGTAAATATATGATTCTTATCATGTTGCCTTTAATGGCAAGTTATGGAGCGAATGTGGCCCCTAAAATCAATGAAATTATTTCTGTTGGTTGGGTTTTTCTAGTCCACGAATTAGGTAATTTAGGCACGATTATCTTCGGTTTACCTGTGGCACTATTACTTGGTTTAAGAGAAGAAGCTATAGGTTCAACGTTAGGCTTAGGCCGTGAAGGTGAACTAGCATATATTAGTGAAAAATACACGCTAAATTCCCCTGAGGGTCGTGGCGTACTCGGAATTTATTTAATTGGTACCATTTTTGGTTCAATTATCTTTTCAATCCTTGCTCCACTTCTTCTAGGGATGGGCTTTAACTATAAAGCTGTTGCAATGAGTGCTGGTGTTGGTTCTAGTTCAATGATGACTGCAGCTTCATCGTCTTTAGCAGCTTTGGTACCAAAACACAGTGACACTATTTTGTCCTTTGCCGCGGCCAGTCAGTTACTAACTAGTTTTATTGGTACTTATATCATGTACTTCTTGGCAGTGCCTCTGCAAAGATTCATGTACACACACATTACCAGCCTGCTAGACAAAAAGAAAGAAGTTTATCCAGATCATGACTAAAGAAAACAATTTATATGAATTATTTAAAGATGCTGTCATTCTTCTACTCAGTATCAGCTTAGTATTATTTGTTCAGTGGGTTAAATTAATTAGAAATCCCAAAAGCACACCAATTACTATTGACACATTCATTGGTTTAGGTATGTTATGGCTTTTTTCACTACTAGGCATAGTTATTAGTATGCTGATGAAAAAAGTACCTTGGAAAATCATTCAGGGCTTCCCTATTCTAGGCTGGGTTTCAATTGTTTCTCTAATTTTTTGTTTGCTTAGTCCCTACTGTGTTCGTGTTATTAATGCTGTAGACTTTCTCTCACTAACAACCTCAGTTCTAGCATTTGCTGGAATATCAGTTACCCACCGTTTGAAAGAACTGACTAAAATATCTTGGAAGATTTTAATAGTAGCAATTTTTGTTTTCTTTGGTATGTACTTTATGGATACCTTAATCTCACAAATTGCTCTCAATCTTCATTAAAAGTAGTTTTAAAGAGCTAAAAGTCGCGCTAACTTTAATTAGTTTAAGCGGCTTTTTTGTATTGCATGTTATAAATAGGATAAATTTATTGCCAAAAAAGCAAATACTTTTAATAGCTTTAATTCACGTATCAGTCTATACGTTATTATTTCCCGGGAAATATCATATAATCTTCTACTCTAACTATTTGGCTCATTACTTTTCCATTTTCACATGAAACAATACAATTTTTTATTATGCTTAAGCAGAATATTTTGTTAGTCCTGCTCTTAACCGTTCTAAACCATCTTTAACAGTTGTTAACGGACAGGCAAGATTCATCCGCAAGAACTTATTACCATTGCCGCGATAAATACTTCCCGGTGATAAAACCAGACCTGTTTCCTTTTCTAAAAACTCTGCTAATCTTTGTGAATCTGTACTAATCCGTTCCACATCAAGCCAAATTAAGTATGTGGCATTCCCTGCAACCACTTTAACTTGCGGTAGATTTTTACTGATAAATTCTTGAGCATAAGCAAAATTAACATTTAACTGTTTAATCAATGCTTGCAGCCAGTCATGACCATGTTCATAAGCAGCAATTGTTCCCGGAATGGCGAGCAAATTTGGTTCAGCCACCTCATCACTATTAAGACCACGATTAACCATAGCACGCAAATTACAATTTGGCACAATCGCAGTCGCTGCATGTAAAGCAGCAACGTTAAAAGTTTTACTTGGTGAAACTAACGAAATGATATTTTCACGTGCAGAACCGCTAACCGAAAAGCTTGGAGTATAACTTGGGCCCTGCCGCACTAAGTCACCATGAATTTCATCAGACAAAAGTATTACATGATGTTGATAACACAAATCAGCAATCCTTTGAACTTCTTCTTGAGTCCATACTTTGCCGATAGGATTATGCGGATTGCAAAAAATCATGAGTGTTGTTAACGGCAGAGCTAATTTCTGTTCAAGATCTTCCCAGTCGACTGTATAATTTGAACCATTAAATTGCAAGTCGTTGGACAAAACATGCCGACCATTATTTTCAATTGAATTGTAAAAGACATTATAAACCGGCGCTTGCACTAAAACATTGTCACCAATATGCGAAATTCGCCGCACAATTGCAGAAATTGCTGGTACCACACCTGTGGTGAAAATCTCCCATTCTTGCTGCGGCCGATGACCATGTTCCTTTTCAAACCAATCAGCCACGGCTTTAAAATAATCGTCTTCAGGCCATTCGTAACCAAAAACACCTAAATTAACCTTTTCCTTCATTGCCGTAATTATTTCCGGGGCTGTTTTAAAATCCATATCAGCGATTGACATTGGCAATTCGCCTTTTTTAACGTGCCATTTGACTGAGTCCGTGCCGCTTCTATCTGGTGCATTAACAAAATCATATTTAGCCATTATCTTTAATCCTTCGCTTTCTGATTTTGATCTGAACTATTAACTTTCTTGTCAATTTTAGCACAGATAATTTCAGTTTTAGCGGGGGTAATTTTTTGCGGATCTAAAATCAACTTGCCAATTGCTGGAGCAGAAATCTTACCGGAAATTGGATTTTTTACACTGTCAATTTTAGTTGAAACAGTAGCATCAATATTAGAAACATATTCAAACGCTAAATCGGTGTGAATTAAACTGGTATTTTTCAGTTCCAGATGATCAATATAATTAAGTCCCTGATTGCTTTCAATTTTACAGTTGATAAACTTGATATTTTGCCCGTTCCAGGCCAAATATTCACCATCTATTAGCGAATCATACACAGTAACATTTTGACAGTTCCAAAAGGCATCTTTAGAAATAAAAGTAGAATGATGAACTTCAACATTTTTAGCGCCATCAAAGACGTAATTACCAACCACGCTAACATGATCAAGGTAGATATTCTGGCTATCTTTACCAAAATAATCACCATTAACTTGACTGTTCGTAATTCTAATATCTTTACAGCTCCACATTGTTTCTGCAGCGTTAGCAAAGTGAACATGATCCAAGCTTATCTTTTCTGATCTTCTAAATAGCTTCGGTGCCTGCAGAGCCGAATTTTTGATAGCAATGTTTTTGGTATACCAAATACCGCTACGAGCCATAGTTTCAAAAACAGTACTCTCTACAGTAACGTCATTGTCATACCATAATGGATATTTCCATTTGAAAACAGAGTCTTTAATATTGATTTTACTGGCTTCCTTAAGTGGCGATTCACCTTCGCCAAAAGTAATCCCTACCAGCTGCGAATCTTTTAGTCCAAAAAGAATTCTTTCGCCTTCAAAAAAATGATCTTTGATAATTTTCATTCTGATCTCTTTTCTTTTAAACCAAACACTGTTTTTTGCTAATAGCGGTCAACTATTAAAATTAAAGCTTCTTTTTCTATCAATTATCCACTGAATTGACTGCAACTTAAAATACTATTTTATTAGGTCTTTTAATTACAAATAGTTATACCAGTTTTAGTATTCATTAATAATTTTAAAATACTTTTCTTCAAAGTGATTAATAAAATTTATATACAAAATATTACTTGCACATGAGGATGTCAACGGACACCCTTTTTTTGCACATCAATGTATTTGCTTTTCAAATATGCCTTTTATGGGATTGGCATCCTTTTAACTCTAAGCAGAAAAAACTAGCAGGGTTATTCTTAAAAATGTCTAGTACAACGGACACATTCTTGGAAAGGCTTTCTCAAGTTCAAAATTATAATCAGTTCTAGGGGGTAGTAAGCAAATGCTAACAGACAATGAAGACAACATTATCAATTTTTTATTAAACAGCAACTCTTTTGTGACAGCTAAAGAAATTGCAAACCAGTTTTTGATGTCAACTAAAACCGTTTACCGCACAATTAAACATCTTAATTCCCTGACCCCCTCAGGCGAATTGATTAACAGTAAAAAAGGAAGGGGGTTCAAAATTAACTACGATAACTATTTAAAGGAAATGAACTATCAACAAGATTCCAACACTTTTACAGCAAAAGATCGTCAACAAGCTACTTTGACTAAATTGTTGATGATTGCACCCAGATCACTAAAATTATCTTCATTATTCAGCCAATATTATTTAAGTGAAACCAATATCAATGAAGACTTGAAATCAATTAGATCCCAATTAGCATCATATTCTCTAAATTTAGTAAGAAAAAATCATCAATTAAAAATAACTGGAAGTGAAACGAATATTCGTCATGCGTTACAGGATATATTGATTAAGCAAAATGTCTCCAATACTTCTTTATCCAAAAAAGGCGGTTTAAATTTCTATTCGCTGCAGTTCTGCATTAAGCAACTAAATTTTATTAATGAAAAACTAGACAGTGAAATTACTTATCCATACAACGTAAACATTATTTCTCACATTTATATTTTGATTACCAGATACCAAACACATGCAGTGGCCAAAAGTGTCTTAACCAAATTAAATAGCTATGATCAAATGATTATTAAAGAGAATAAGCAACTATACTCCATAGCGGCAGAAGTAATTAAGCATATTGAAAATTACTTGGACATGACTTTAGAACCTAATGAAATTTATTTTTTATTACAATATTTAATTTCTTCACGTCTAGATGTAATGGATAAAATTGAAAATTCTGCTTTTCAGTCTAATCTCGTCCAAAAAGTGACTAATTTTTATATCTCTAATGTGGTTGCCAAGTTAAATTTAGGAACAATTAATAATGATTTTAAAGCTGACCTAGCAAATCATATTCGACCAATGATAAATCGCTTATATAACAAAATAAGTTTGAATAATGCACTGCTGCCCGAAATAAAACGTGTGTATTTAAAATTGTTTAAAGTGATTGAACATACTTCGGATAAATTAACTAAAGAATTGGGGTTGCCTCCCATTTCTGCAGACGAAAGTGGATTCATTACGATTTATTTTGCTCGTTATTTAGAACAAAATCGTCAATATATTAGAGCTCTTGTTGTTTGTACAACTGGCGTAGCTACTGCACAACTGATAAAGGTTAAAATTCAAAGTTACTTTAACAATATCATTGTTGTTGCTGATGCTGCCAGCAGCAATGTTCAACAGCAAATTCACAAATACGCTCCCATTGAATTAATTATTTCAACGATTCCACTCAATAATACGTTTGAAATTCCAGTAGTTGTCGTAGGGGCATTATTAACCAATCAAGATAAAAAAAGAATAGAAGACAGTATTAAGCGAAATTATCATTTTCAGGGAAGTGAAAAGATGTTAAGTGAAGTTACTAATGAATCGTTAATTAGGCTCAATATTGAAGCTGTAAATTGGAAAGATGCAATTAGAAAGAGTGCTAATCCATTAGTAAAAAATGGTTATGCGACTGAGAATTACGTTAACGGTATGATCAAAACCACAGAAGAATCAGGACCATATATCGTTATCAGTAAAGGTGTGGCATTGCCACATGCCCGTCCCGAATTAGGTGCTAAAAAAATTGGGATAACGGTTACTACTTTAAAGACGCCAATTAAATTTGGCAATAAAAGCAATGATCCCGTTCAGTTCATCTTTGCTCTGTGCGCAGTTGATAATAAGTCACATTTAAAAGCGATGTCTGAGTTAGTAAATTTTATTAGTGATCAAAACTTTTTAAAAAGCCTAGTTAAAGAAACTAGGCCTGCTAATGTCTATACATTAATAAAGAAGTTTGAATCGAGGTATAGCGAAAATGAGTAAAAAATATTCTATTTTGGTAGCTTGTCGAACAGGAATGGGATCCTCAATGATGCTCAAAATCAAAATTAATCAGGTTGTACGAGAGAATAAATTTCCCTTCGAAGTCTCTCATGACGTAATCGACGCAGCAAAGGGGCTTGATCCTGACCTATTGGTAACGATGGAGGATTTAGTACCTGATGTTAAAGATGACGTCAGAAATATTATTGGGATAAAAGACATAATGGACAAGAATGAAATAAAAACGAAGTTGCAAAATTTTCTCGATCAACAAAATCCTGCATCTTAAAAAGGAGAGTGAATAATAATGAATGCCATTCTATCTCTATTGGTAGATTTATTAAGTACAGCTTCAATTATGATTGGACTGATATCTTTTATTGGTCTGGTCTTACAAAAAGAAAGTCCCACTAAAATTATCAATGGTACTTTGAAAACTATTGTTGGTTTTCTAGTTTTTACTATTGGTAGTTCTGCTGCAACAGTTGCTTTAAACGATTTTCAGGCACTATTTGCTAAAGGATTTCACCTTCAAGGGGTTTTACCATTAGCAGAAGCCGTTACCGCTCTAGCTCAACAGCGTTTTGGCACTGTGGTTGCATTGGTGATGACTTTAGGCTTTGTAGTCAACTTAATTGTTGCTAGATTAACGCCAATGAAATATATCTTCCTTACCGGACAACACAATTTGTATTTGGCAGCACTATCTACCATCATGCTTAAATCAGTAGGTTTGAGTAATCCCTATATAGTAGTAATTGGAGGAATAATAGTCGGCTTTATGTCCGCAGCAATGCCTGCAATCGCCCAGCCAGGAATGCGTAAAGTTACTGGCGGTGATGATATTGCATTAGCTCACTATGTATCAATTGGTTATGCCCTTTCCAGTTGGATCGGGGGGAAAGTGGGCAGTCCGAAAGAAAGTACAGAAAAATTGAAGTTACCAGGATGGCTTAGTATTTTCAAAGATTATGTCATTGGAGTTTCAATTACGATGGTCATTTTCTATTACATTGCTGCTTTATTCGCCGGCAAGGCACAAGTTGAGCAATTATCAAAAGGAGTTAATTGGCTAATTTATCCTTTATTACAAGGACTACAATTTGCTGCGGCTTTATACGTAATTATTACTGGGGTGAGATTACTTTTAGGCGAAATTGTTAATGCCTTCGTTGGTATCTCGGAAAAACTGATTCCTAATGCAAAACCAGCTTTAGATGTTCCCGTTGTTTTCCCTTATGCCCCAACAGCAACAGTTATTGGCTTCGTATCTGCTTATGCAGCGGGATTGTTGATGATGCTGGTATTTGCGGCTCTACATATGCCCGTAATCATTCCCGTTGCAGTGCCTTACTTTTTCATTGGTGCTACAGCCGGCGTTTTTGGCAATGCCACGGGCGGCTGGAAAGGCTGCGTTATTGGTTCTTTTATCGTAGGAATTTTAATCGCAGTAGGTCCATCCCTAGTATATCCAGTATTATCGTCAATTGGCTTAAAAGGAACTGCTTTTCCGGAAACAGATTTCAACGTCGTTGCCTTAATTATTAAATTTATTGGTCAAATAGTACACAGTATTTTTTAGCATTATTAAAGGAGTCAATATAAATGAATTCAGAATTAGACCAATTATCAGTTGATACAATTAGAAATCTAACTCTTGATGCGGTTCAAAAAGCTCATCATGGTCATTTAGGAATGCCTTTAGGAGCAGCTCCCTTAGGCTATACTTTATGGCGGTATTTTCTTAAGATTAATCCGGCAAACACAGAGTGGTTTGATCGTGACCGCTTTGTCTTGAGCGCTGGTCACGGATCAATGCTTTTATATTCACTACTGCATTTAGCAGGCTTCCCGCTTTCTATAGCAGATATTAAGCAGTTTCGTCAATTACACAGCCTGACCCCAGGCCATCCTGAATATGGCAAAACAGCAGGAGTCGATGCCAGCACTGGTCCACTAGGACAAGGATTTGCTATGGGAGTGGGAATGGCGATTGCGGAAGCTCATCTGGCGGACAGATTTAACAGACCTAATTTCCCTGTTATTAATCACTATACGTATGTAATTTCAGGCGATGGTGATTTTGAAGAAGGCGTTTGCCAAGAGGCAGCATCTCTTGCCGGTAATTTAGGTTTAAATAAACTAATAGTCTTATGGGATGCTAATAAAGTAACATCGGACGCCGATTTAACAGCTTCGAATACCGAAAATGAATTACAAAAATTTGCTGCTATGGGCTGGAATACACTGGAAGTTGCTGACGGCAATAATTGCCGTGAAATTTATAATGCTCTTAGCACAGCTAAGCGCTGTTCAGACAAACCAACTTTGATCAAGGTTAATACAATCATTGGTTATGGTTCGACCCTTCAAGGTACTAATGCTATCCATAGCGATCCTGTTTCAGAGCAAGAAGCAGAACATATGAAAGAGCAATTTGGCTTTACTGATAAAGAAGATTTTTATGTGCCCGAAGAAATAAAACAGTGGTTTTCCGCTGTTAAAGAAAGAGGAGCTAAAGCCGAACAAAATTGGCTTAGTTTAAAACAAAATTATTTAGAGCAGTTTCCGCAACTGGGTCAACAATTAGAACAAATTATGACTAATGAGCTTGCCCTACCTGATTTTACTAATATTAAAATCACAGGAGAATTAGCTACGAGAGCTGCTTCTGGTAAAGTTCTTAATGACATTTATCAGCAATACCCTATTCTAGTAGGTGGAAGTGGTGATTTAGGCACATCAAATAAAACCACAATTAACAATAAGTTTTTTATGTCTAAGCATCGTTATCAAGGTCCAAACATTTACTTTGGCATTAGGGAATTTTCTATGGCTGCAATTGCTAACGGAATAACACTGCATGGTGGGTTACGGGGCTATACTGGAACATTCTTAGTCTTTTCAGATTATATGAGAAGTGCTATCAGGCAAGCAGCAATTATGAATACACCTACAATTTTTGTTTTTACACATGATAGCCTTTATGTAGGGCAAGATGGACCTACTCATCAACCAGTTGAACAATTAATGTCGCTAAGAGCCATGCCTAATATTACAGTTTTTCGACCTGCAGATAATAATGAGGTTAAAACTGCTTGGCAATTAGCCCTAAAGTCTACCACAACCCCAACTGCAATTATTTTAAACCGTCAGCCGGTACCACAACTTGCTGGAAGTGACAGTATTAAAGCTGAAAAAGGTGCCTATATTATTTCCGAAGCTGCTAATAACAATCCTACTGGGATTATCATTGCAACAGGTTCAGAAGTAAGTTTAGCAATTGCCGCCCAAACTATTTTGGCAGATCAAGGGGTTTATGTGAGAGTTATTTCAATGCCATCATGGGAATTATTTAGCGAGCAAACTCCAGAATATCAAACTAAGATTTTGCCCGTTAATATTAAAAATAGGATGTCTATTGAATTGGGAGCTACATTGGGCTGGCAACAATATGTTGGTCTGAACGGCGTTCGCATGGGTTACGATCATTTCGGTGAATCAGCTCCAGCTTCTGACATTATTAAGATGATTGATTTCACTCCCCAACACGCAGCGCAATTGTACTTAAATTCTTTTCCAAAATAGATTAGGATTTAGAAATAATTTAAAGTAATAACAACTAAATACGCGTTTTTAACACCAGTTTAAAAACACGTATTTTTATTTATATTTTTGCCCTGTAAAAAACTACATTGGCGGCTTGCGGTAATTACGCTTACTCATTGCTTCTCTCTTGCCTTCTGCTTTGCGGCTCAATTTTTTGGCGGTTTTGGCATCAAGATAACTCTGCGTAGATTGACTTTCTTCCTGCAGCTGAAGAAATTGGTCATAAGACTTGCGCTCTAGCGTACCATTTTTGACGGCAGCTTTAACTGCACAACCCGGTTCGTCAATGTGCTTACAATTACGAAAATGACAATTTTGGGCCAATTGTACAATCTCAGGGAAGACCTGCGCCAAATCACTAGCGCCCACACCAACACTTTTTATCCCCGGGGTATCAATCAAAACAAAGTCACCCTGTTCAATCAAAATTAGCCGCGAACTAGATGTGGTATGACGTCCCTTATCTGTTTTGCCACTAATATGACTAGTTGCCATTACCTCTTTTTGAGCAACAGCATTTACTAGGGTTGATTTGCCCACTCCAGAATTGCCATAAAAAGAAACTGTTTGTCCTGGTAAAATACTGGCTCTCAATCCTTCGATTCCCTCTGTTGTCACACTCGAAGTAGCAAAGACAGCAATATCAAACTCATCTGCAAGTTGTGCAGCTATCTCTGCGCTTTCCGGGTTGAGATCTGATTTTGTTAAAACTAGGGAAGTTTGATACTCATCATCTTTTTGAAAAGCATACAAATAACGCTTAATACGGCTACTTTTAAAATTCTTATTCATGGAAATACAAATAAATAATTGGTCTATATTGCTGGCAGCATCTTTTTCCTGAACATGATACCCTTCACCCGTTAACCTGCCTAATGTACTGTATCGTGGCAAACGCTGATTAATTAAGTCAAAATCAGCTTGGGGTTCTAAGGCTACCCAGTCGCCTACTAAAAATTGTTCGGTTCTATTTTTAGGAATAGCATTTATTTCAGCGCCGTTTAAATGCATAACTTTATACATCCCTGCGGAATTCAGCGATATACGTCCTAAAGTTACATTATCATCAACTTGTTCATGTTGTTTATACGTGGTTAATCCTAATTCCATAGTTATCTCCTAATAGCAATGGTTAAAATTATTAATCAACTTTTTATCATTTTCTCACTATTCAACCTAACTCGCAATTAGGTTTTTAACAGAAAAAAACGAGACCTCAGCCTCGTTTTTTGTTCCCGAATTTCCAACTTATTCTAATGTTTGGACCCAGCCATCTGGCCCTTTCTTATTACCATATTGAATATCAACTAGTTCATTATAAAGCTTAGTAGTAATCGGACCCGTTTCTGTTTCACTGTAAATAACGTGCTTTTTACCTTTATAAGTAATTGAGCCCACAGGAGAAATTACCGCAGCTGTCCCCATCGCACCAGCTTCTTTCATGTTAAAGGCTTCTTCTAAAGTAATTTGCCGTTCAACCGGGTCTAGTCCTTGCCACTTAGCGACTTCCAAAAGTGAGCGCTTAGTAATCGAAACCAAAATTGATTTTGACTTCGGTGTGACAAATTGACCTTCTTGGGTAATACCATAAAAATTGGCACCACCAAATTCATCAACATATTTATGTTCACGTGGATCAAGGTACAAGCAATCGGCATAACCATTTTGATGCGCATCAACAGCTGGAAGCAGGCTGCTGGCGTAGTTACCTGATGTCTTTGCTCGACCCGTACCGGCATAAGCGGCACGATCATAATCACTAACAATGTAATCTGCAGGGTTCAATCCTTTAATATATGCACCAACGGGAACCGCAAAAATGCGGAAAGTATATTCATCGGCTTTTTCAACGCCCAAAACTTTAGAAGTTCCCACCATAAGTGGTCTTACATACAGAGTTGCGCCGCTATCATAAGGCGGCACAAATTCTTTATTTGCTAAAACCACTTGTTTCACTGCGTCAACAAACCTATCTTCTGGAAATGGCGGCATGGCTAAACGCTTTGCTGAAAGAGCAAAACGATGGGCATTTTCATCAGGTCTGAAAAGATTAATCTTACCGTCTTTTCGCCGATACGCTTTTAATCCTTCAAAAATTTCTTGACCATAGTGCAGTATTTCCGCACCCTCAGAAAAAGTCATGGTTGAATCTTCAGTCAGTTTACCTTCCTGCCATTCACCATTTTGATACTTAGCCTCATAACGATAAGGCAGATCACGATATTTAAATCCCAGATTCTTCCAATCCAGGTCTTCTAATCGTTGTTTCATTTGAATTGTCCCCTATATACAAAAAACACAAAGCTGAAAATCTTTCAGCTTTTTAATATTAATTTAATTGCTAACTAATTTAAACCAAATTTTCACTGCTGTCAATAGCTTTACCCGTTCTTTTTTTATATTACCATTATTCTATTTTTATATTGATTAACTGCTGTTTCACGTGAAATAATATCAACCAAAAAAAAGGGTCATCCCTTTACGAGATGATCCCTTTTTAAAATTAGTCTTGTTTTACTTTAGCTTTAGTTTCAGTTTTTGGTTCTGGTTTTTCGGCAATATCCAAAATAGCAGCATCATTTAAGTAAACATGCTTGTTATCAGCTGTAAACTTAACTTCTTTAGTGTCAGGCTCCTTCATTAATAATTTAGCAATCGGTGTCTCCAAGTCTTGCTCAACTAC
Source organism: Lactobacillus sp. W8093 (assembly GCF_016100925.1). Taxonomy (NCBI): domain Bacteria; kingdom Bacillati; phylum Bacillota; class Bacilli; order Lactobacillales; family Lactobacillaceae; genus Lactobacillus; species Lactobacillus sp. W8093. The sequence continues at coordinate 98,058 of NZ_JACFRL010000002.1, forward strand.
TCTGCGTAAAGGTCTTGCACCAAATTTCTTATCATAACCTTTTTCAGCCAGATAAGCTTTAGCCTCATCAGATACTTCAACTTTCACATTCTTTTTAGCTAAAACATGTGCCATCTTCTTTAAGTAAATATCAATGATCTTATTCATATCATCTTTAGTTAATGAATTAAACGGCACGATCGCATCAAGCCTATTCAAAAATTCAGGTCTGAAGTATGCTTCCAGAGCTTTAATCAGCTTATCATGATCAACTTTGCCGTCTTTTAATAATTGGTCAGAATAACCAGCATTAGAAGTCATGATTAAAATTGTATCCTTAAAGGAAACAGTCCTACCTTGAGCATCAGTCAAACGACCATCGTCCATAATCTGAAGCAAGGCATTAAATACTTGTGGATTGGCTTTTTCAATTTCATCGAACAAAATTAAGCTGTATGGTTGGTGACGAACTTTTTCAGTCAATTGACCGCCCTCACCATAGCCAACGTAACCTGGGGCAGAGCCAATCAGTTTATTAACAGCCATCTGATCTTGATATTCAGACATATCAAGTCTAATAAGATGATTTTCACCACCAAATAGTTGGATGGCCAATTGTTTAGCTAATTCTGTCTTACCTACACCGGTAGGACCAGTTAATAAGAATGTGCCAGTAGGACGATCATTGTCTTTGAAAACTTGTTTACGGGCAATTGCATCAGTAATGACATCAACCGCATTATCCTGATCAATAACCACTTTCTTTAATTTCTGAGCCAAATCAAGGTTCTTTTGTCCTTCACTTGCGTGCAGTTCACTCATTGGAATTTTGGTCTTGGCTTCAATCAAAGCATAGATATCCTCATCGGTGACATGCGGCGTTGCTTTCTCATCTACATGATTAGCTTTGTCGCGTAAGTCTTCAATCTGCTTCTTCAGCTCGCTTGCTCTACTGTAATCTTCTTTTTTGGCAGCAGCTTCTTTTTCACTTTCCAGCTTTTTAATCCGCTTCTTTAAAGTTGCTTCATCATCAGGAATAGTGTCGAGACCCTTTTTGGCACCTGCTTCATCCATTAAATCAATGGCTTTATCAGGTAAATAACGTCCCTGAATGTAGCGCTGTGATAATTCAACCGCCAGCTTTAAAGCACTGTCATTGTATTTTACATGATGGAAAGCTTCATACTTATCTTTTAAACCCTCCAAAATTTTGACAGTCACTGCAGCAGATGGCTCAGGAACTTGCACTGGTTGGAATCTACGTGCCAGTGCCGCATCATTTTCAATTCTCCGGTATTCACTCGTGGTCGTTGCGCCTATTAAGTTCAAATCACCACTAGCTAAAGCCGGCTTCAAAATATTAGCGGCATCACCGTTATTGTTTTCAGAATCCGTAGAACCTGCCCCAACTATATTGTGCAATTCATCAATGAATAAGATAATATTGGGGTTCTTCTTAGCTTCATCAATTACTTTTTTAAGACGTTCCTCAAAACTACCACGGAGACTAGATCCGGCAACCATATCATTAATGTTGATTGCAATAATATGCTTATCCTTCATTTTATCTGGCACATCGCCTGCAGCAATTTTTTGTGCCAAGCCTTCAACTATAGCAGTTTTACCAACACCAGCCGGTCCCACTAAGACCGGGTTGTTCTTTTTACGCCGACTCAAAATTTCAATTACTTCCTGAATCTGTTCGTCACGACCAATAACAGGATCGTATTTATTCTTTTTAGCCTGTTCAACTAGGTCAACGCCAATTGGTTTTTGACCTTGCTTTTGTCCGCCTTGTGCATTTTGTTGAAAATCCTGGGGAGAAATGTTCATGCTACTAGAATAGTGAATAGGAATAGCCCCGCCGTTATCATTAGTATTGTTAAAGAAAGAATTGTTTAATTCATTAAATAAATCGTCAAAATCGTTATCAAAATATGCCATATGTAAACACCCCTTTGATAGGTTATAAATTTGTAATTAGCACTCGGTAAGTTCGACTGCTAACTGCTTACATATTATATTATAGCAGGTTATCCACAGAAAGCAACTTTTTTACTCGTTTTTTCCACAATTATTGCTTATTTTTCCACAGCAACCAAAAAAGCCTGATATAGCAGCACTTAATTTGTACTATCAGGCTCTGGTTAAGATTATTTTTGATATAATTTAAATTGTTTTCTTAGATATTTACCGGTTAAACTAGCAGATTTTTGTGAGATATCCACAGGAGTACCGCTTGCTACAATTTTTCCTCCTTGAAGTCCACCTCTTGGTCCCATATCAATCATATAATCACTGTTAGCCATAATATCTAAATCGTGGGTAATAGTGATAATCGTTCCTTTTTGATCAAGTAATTTCTGAAATACTTTTAACAGCGTTCTGACATCCTGTGGATGTAACCCAACTGTAGGCTCATCAAAAACAAACAGAGTGCCCTTTTGTCTTTGATGAATATGACTAGTTAATTTCAAGCGCTGCGCCTCTCCACCCGATAAAGCTGGAGTTGATTCTCCTAAATGAAGATAGCCCAAGCCCATGTCATGCAAGGTACGAATAGTTTTGTTAATTTTAGGTTCTTCTTCAAAAAGTCCTTCTTTTAATGCATCATCAACTGAATAATCCAATACATCCGCAATATTTAGATTATGCCATTTTACTTTTAAAACTTCTTTGTTAAAACGATGCCCTCCACATACTGAACAAGTTTCAACCATATCTGGCAAATATTGTATATCAAGTGAAATCACTCCCGTACCATTACATGCCGGACATGCACCTTCTTTATTATTGTAGGAAAAATGAGCAGCAGTATATCTTAATTTTTTTGCTAATGGTTGTTTAGCAAACAGTCTGCGCAAATTATCCATAATGTCAGTATAAGTTGCAACAGTTGATCGTTGATTTTTGCCCACAGGTGAAGAATCAACACTAACAATATTTTTAATACCAGGATTTACTAAATTTTTTACCCATTCTGGTCCATGATTATTTTGTGCCTTAAGGGCAGGGATAAGAGAATCAAGTATCAAAGTTGTTTTACCAGCACCAGAAAAACCGGTTACTGACGTTAAGCGGTTAATAGGAATCTGAGCATGAATATTTTGTAAATTAAATCGATCCGTTACAGTAAATTCTACTTTACCCTGATCAAAAATATGATCTGCATCCGCTCTTTGACGAACAAGTAGGGCTGCTTTTCCTGTTAAATATGGACCAATTAGTGATTTATCATTATGCTTTATATCTTGAGGTATTCCCTGGGTAATAATTTCTCCACCTTGACTTCCAGACCCTGGACCAATTTCAATTACCCAGTCAGCTGCATTGATAATGGCAGTTTCATGGTCAACCACAACCAGAGAATTTCCTTGATTAACCAATTCATGAAAAACTTCAATTAGTCCCGCCACATTGTCAGGATGTAGTCCCACCGATGGTTCATCTAAAACATACAACACACCTGTTGTTTCTGTGCGCAAAGTTCGCCCCAGCTGGATTCTTTGAAGCTCACCTGTGGACAAACTGCTGGCTTGACGATCTAAACTCAAGTAGTCCAGTCCTAATTTTAATAGCGGCCTCACTTGGTGCATTAACTCGTCAATTAAATTTTTAGCTAGATCATACATATTTTGCGGCAGCGCTGCTAAAATTTCTTTCATATAATGACCTAATTGACCCAGAGTCAATTGTTCAGCTGCTACAATATTTTTACCGGCAACCAGTTGTTGCCACCTGTTAGGATCAATACGATAGCCATGACAACGTGGACAAGTGCTAAATTTATAAAAAGAGTTTATTCTTTGCAATCCTCGCTCCGACTTGGTGGTTTTGCGTGAGTTTGCTACAGCATTATAAGCATTTTCGTATAGTGCATCTAAGTGATAGACCCTACCCGTTGAAGTCGGCAGGTCAATCGGTACCTTGCGCTCTTTTCCATGCAGCACAATTTCTTTTTCTTGGGCGTTCAATTTTTTATACGGTATATCTGTGCGCACTCCCAATTCCCGCGCAATCCGCCACATCCAATTACGACCTGGTATTTGCCAAGTAGCAACTGCCCCTTTTTCAAGAGACAAATTTTCATCAGCAATAATTTTACTGTCGTCAATTTGCTCAACAGTTCCCAGTCCCTGACACTTTTGACAGGCACCATCCGAATTAAAGGCGAAATCCTCTGCACTATAAGCATAAAATTGCACGCCACATGTTGGGCAAGTCAGCCGGCCCATTGCATCTCCGGTTAAATCCATTGCCTCAGCAATTTTAATAGTCGGTGGAACCCTGTGGCCGTTGGGACAAACCGGTGAACCTAAACGCGAAAAAATTAGACGTAAAATATTAAAGACTTCGGTGACAGTACCTACCGTTGAACGTACACCTGGAATGGCCGGGCGTTGGCGCAAAGCCAAAGCCGAGGGAATGTGTTTTACTTCATCAACTTGTGCACGTCCAACTTGACTGATACGTCTCTTAGTGTATGCTGCTAAAGAATCAAGGTAGCGTCTTGCTCCTTCAGAATACAAAATGCCCATCGCTAAGCTTGATTTACCAGAACCACTTAAGCCCGATATAGCTACAAATTTATGTAAGGGAATATCAACGTTAATATTTTTCAGATTATTAACTCTGCCACCAATTACTTCAATATGTGTGGGCTGTTTGTGATACTTCATCAATGATTTTCCTTTCTTTTATTTGGTTTTAAAGGTCTTTCTGGTTTCTTTAATAGATACTGGCGAATAGCCTGAATAACTTGTTTGTTTTGAGGCAGATCTGAGTGATCTGCTTTTTCACCAGTTACTGTTATGGCTGTATAATTCTTAACTTGATTTTGAAAAATGAATTTTCCTGCTGCCACACTCGTTTCAGGGACAATGCCGTCTGATTCATAATTTTTTCCTCCTGAAAGAGAATAGACTTTCAAATACGTAGGCAATTTAGACCGGTTTTTAATAAAATCTGCCAGCATTTGGGTACGGTTATTAATATTACTTTCGTTAAAATTATACGGCGTACCAAGCGTCATTAATTTTTTTATTTTGATATCGCCGGAATATTCAGCATAATAGTGTTCCAGCCAATATGTCCAAATTAATCCGCCATTAGAATGGCCAAATGCCTTGAAATTGTTAAATTTATAATTTTGCGCTAGTGACTTAAATGCTGCATTTAACCATTTCGCCTGCTTCTTAATATTAGTATAACCATCCCTATTATTGTCAAATCCGATAATAATTAATGGCTCCAAGTCATTTTTACCAATAGCACCGCTATATGTCAATTTTGCTTCACGTGAAACTGTAATTTTGATTACGCTGTGTCTTTTAAAAGTGGTTTTATTCAGCTCATCAATTAACTGGTTAAAGCGCTCAGTTGTAGCACTGGAACCCGGTACCATGATTACTGGCGAAAGAAGGGATTTACTACGTTCTGCTCTTGCATTATTATCTTTTCTCATCCAAAAGAAACTGGGAATAGACAACACAGTTAACATAATTACTACCAATACCAGCCATTTATAATTGGTCTTTTTGTTCATTTTGCCTACCCTTTCTTTTGGTTATTTATCCTTGTTACCATTTTTTCATTAAAAATAACCACAGGTAACAATAAAACTATATCCAGCAAAAATAATAGTATTGTAAAAATTAGCGCTGCCCAATTGCCGTTTGTACCGAAAAATGAAACTAATAATCCTGGAGTTCCCTTTAAAATCTGGTAAACGCATACTGGAATAACATGTAAGCTAATTGCTGCTGCAGCTAGCGTCATGTTAATAAGCGGAATCACTATGCTAGGAATCAGGAACACAGGATTTAAAATCAGTGGTAAACCAATATTAAAGCCTAAAGTAGAACCAAAAGTTGCAGGCAACAAATTAACTTTGGCATTGACTTCATTTTCTCTATTACTCCTTATTAGCAGCATTAGTACTATGATGGCTAAAACTACGCTGGCTCCACCCATAGTGCCGTAAGTATTAATAAGAGAACTGCCCAAAAATTTGTAAGGAACATTCCAAGAATTACCATGCCTTAACGTGTAAGTCAGGTTTTCAGCAGTATAAGCATTATTGACTGTTCCTGACAAAGAATGCAACGGGAAGCCTATACCCAGCCAATCTAAGAATGTAATTGCAACCGAAAGGACTAAAACTTCAGCAAAATTATTAGTAGTTTGCATGCGACTGACAATTTCGTTAAAGCTGGCAGAATTAAGTAATTTCAATTGTAATTCATAAATAATAATACCTAATAAAATGCCCGCCAAAAGTGAAACAAAACTCGGTAGAGCTGCAGCCCCCGCCCTTTTTTGTAAAACTTTTGTGCCCTCATCTTTTACATAAGAATAATTTTTGCCTAACAAATGAAAAACTTGCCCCACACAGTAACCCACAATTAATGCAATAAATAGCGCATTAACTTGTAATAAACTTGCTGTAAACGGCATGCGGGCGTCACGACCGCTACTAGAAGCATAGGAACAAAAAAGCATAATTGATACAGCAGTTAAACCAGCCATTGTAGAGTCTTTATGATAAAGGCGGGCAGTATATCGTGCCATAAAATAGCTGGCGTAAACGCCAAAAACACCAAAGGTAATCTCGACCATGCCCCGACAAACAAAAGAACCAGCATACCATATATGGTCTGACAATATTTTATCTAAGCTAAAAATGTTATAAATTAACCCATTAGGTGTAAAGACTAGATCATTGAGGACTTTAAAGTATGAACCAACCACAGCAATTGGCATTAGCATCGCCATCGTGTGTCGTGCCGCACGGAAAAAAGAGTATTCTTGTATGCGCACTAAGATATTAAAAGTAAATTCTTTCATTTTGCAGAACCTTATCTTGATTATTTTATTTAAAAGAAAATAATACTCTAATTTTTTAGTACTAGCTATTTTTATACAGTCCTTTTTCGTTTTTAAATATTTAATGTTGTAAAAATGTTATAATGAAATTGAATTCTAGAAGGCGATAAAATGAGCAGAAAAAAAATCGAACTAAATGAAAAAGTAGCAAAATTGACGGCAAAGTATATGGAAGTCACCGATACTGATTTTAATGATCTGATTAACGAGGCACTTAAAATGTATCTTTTTGATCGCTTGAATTCCAGCCAGATTAAAGATGCACTTAAAAAGTCTGATGATACAAGTTCTGAATATACCGGCAGATTATTTAGAGAGCGTATTGACGACTTAAATCGCTTTGAATAAATACTACTATGCAAATAAAAAGAGTGAGATTTTTTTAATAATCTCACTCTTTTTATTTATTATTGCTGATTACTTTTTCAAAAACTGATCACCAGCTAAATTACGGTAAAAGTTGGCTTTTGTCGTCTGTTCATATGGCAATAGCCAGATATAACCAATGCCGAAAGTAATAACGGAAAGAATGTACCAGCCAATAAAGCTTAAGTTCAACACAAATAATTCCCATTTATGCCCATCCATCAATTGCCGACTTGCTGTTATGGCAGTGGTTGCATGCACTTTTTGTCCACTTTCCACTAAATCATTAACTATATACGGTGTCATGGCGTAGGAATAAGATTTTATCAGACCAGGAATTACCAGCAACAAGGACCATAAAAATTGAAAAATATAGCTTAACAGAAAGTTCAGAAACTCGGGCACAAAACGACTATCCATAAAAACAGAAAAAATGCTCTTGAAAAAGCCCATCCTTTCCCCACGGGTAAAGTGCAAGAACGTCACCACTAAACTCAATAGGAAAAAGCTGCCGAGAAAGTTTACTCCTGTGTTAATACCTAATTGTCCAGCCCAAACTCCGGGCTTAAATACTGAATCAAGCGAACCGCTACCCATAGCGTCATTCATATTATTCATAGTTCTTACAGTGGTATCAAACACGGGTTTACCAAAAAAGATACCAACGAACACAGTCATTACTATACCAACAGAAATTGCCCAGCCCCAATTATGCCGTAACTGGTTTTTGGCTTCTGCTTTTAATTCTGCTCTAGTCATAACCTATCTCCTTACCTAATATATATTAATTTTATTTTACACTTCATTAGTAATATTTAGCAAAAAATATACCAAAAAGCATAGATTTATCAGTATTTAATCTATGCTAATACTATGCCTGTATTGATTTAATACCCACATTATAAAAACTGATTTTTATTCATTATCTTTATCTATATGCTTTTTATGCTGGTTGCTTTAAGCTAACGAGTTTTTTACCTGCATGATTAATATCTGCAGTTTGTTTTGGCTTGGGAGCCAATCTTCACAGCTCCCAGTATTTACGGCTGGTATAGCTGCACACTTCACGTCACAGAATGCTGCTAAAACTGCATCTTTACTTTAAAAAACTATTATGAATTTTTATCAATATTTTGAGGCATACAAAAAGCCTAGTTCCACCAACATCGGAACTAAGCTCACACAGTGTTTGTGCCGTCATTACTGACCACATTAAAGAAATTTACATTTTCGCTACCGGAGAAAATGATTACTTCCTATGGCGACACAACAGAATTTTAGCATGCAATTATATAAAAAACAAGTTTTAACCAAACATATTTGCACTTCTAGCCTTACGGCCAAGCAGTTCTAGCATAATTTGATTGATTTGCCCTTTTAGCTGGTCAAACTCGCCTTCACGGGTTTTATTTGACTGAATAATTAATATTGTTTGAGCATTATTGGTGCTGCGCATAAAAGTATAATATCCCTGCCCAGCACCGTTAGCTGTTTTAGTTTGCAGCTTATTATTATTATAAAAACCGCCATTATAATAAGCAGGTGGTCCGGCCCGATATAGCAGCATACGACTCTTTTTAGTCAGTAATTTGCCCACCAGGAGATAATGAATTACTTTGGCCAAATCATGATTAGACATCACTACCGATCCTGCACCCAATTCATTATGGGCGTCTTTTAAAGCAGCCTTATGCTTAACCACATCATAACGACCCTTGCGGTAAATCATTCCCGGTACTAGGTGACTGGCAATTATTTTCCCCGGTTTAGACCATAAAAACTCAGTCTGTCTCAGCCTTAAAGGCCTAACATAAGTTTGACGAAATAGCCGTTCATAACTTTTTTTAGTAATCTGACTGGCAATTCCGCAGAGATACACATAGTTGAGTGAACTATAGTGCCATTTATTCAATAGACGTGGCTCAAAAATAGTTTTAGCCGCATCACAACGAATATTATCGCTATCTGAGATAAAATGCTTACGCCCTAACTTTGTTCCCGGCTTAAGATCCAGTCCTGCTGTCATTGCCAGCAGGTTTTTTATTTTAACCTTATTCGCGCCCGGAATTTGCGGATAAAATTGACTAAGCTTATCCTGCAAGCTTAACTTGCCTTCTTGTACCAAACGCATAACGATTGCAGCAGTCATAGACTTCTGCACAGAATTGATTAAATAACTAGTGTCAGTATTATTGCCTAAAGCATAGTTAAGCATAATTTTGCCATTTTTAATGACTAGAATTGAGCCTTTAATTCCCAGGGCATCAACTTGCTGGCGCACTACTTGCCTTTTAAAGATTCTTTTGAATTGCTTTTTAATGGATTTTCATTAGTTAAACTAATCTGATATGGCTTCTTTTGCCATTTGCGACTGTAAAAATAATTATGAATATTATAATTACGTGGAATATCGGCTTGCGCCATAAACGGCTTTACTGCCTGGTCAACAGCTACCCAGCCGCGCCAACCTATATGAATAGTATCCTCCATGAAATACTGTTCACCACCACGTTTGGATAAGTCAGTGACGTTATCAAAACCTTGGCTCGCCAGCTGGTATTTAATTTTAGAAACGGCCTTTTGGTACATCTTCTGGGATAAGCCCGTATAATTAGACCATTTTTCATTAATCGGCGGGATAATGAACAACACATTGGTATGCTGCTTGGCAAACTGGTGCAACATCAACTCGAAATCGCTGTATTCCACCGATTTGGTGTAATTAAAATGACGCTGACTATTTTTTAATTTAGCTAGTACTCTCTTATTTAAGCGCTTCTTATAAAAACGATTATTAATACCAAAGTTATTAGAATTGGTGTTTATAGCAGCCTGCTCACTTGCCACTTCATTTAAAGCTTTAACTGAATAGGTAGCTGGTAGCAGCTTGGCCCGATCGTTAATTTTTTTGATACGGTCACGCAACTGAAAGGTACTGAAAAACTTATCTTCATTGTTAAGTATGCGCCGCTGGTTTTCGAGATAAAAACGTTGAAAACCGGTTAGCTTTTGCCCGTGAGCAACTCTTTTCATCCCCTGCCTGACAAAACTATTCACTTCTGGCATTTGCAAGAAACGCTTAGCTGCATAGCGGTTTGTCGGTGTATCTTTTTTAATCTCTAACAGAAAATTACAGGCTTGTAGTGGTGAATAATACAGCGCGAAGGCATCGGGATTTTGCCCCATCTTGGTAAACCATTGCGGTGAAACAATGACCACGGCCTTTTTGCCCTTAAGCTGCTCGGGCGTGCTCTGCATTTCCAAAAAGTGCGCTAAGGATTGGCTACCTGGCCCACCTAACAAAAATGGCCGGTAATCGCGGTGATATTTTTGCGCGATTACACTCGGATGCAACGGATCAAGCCGTGACAATTCACTTGAACCATAAAAAGGCACATAACCCTCTTTATAAGCATCTTGTTTCATTAAGGAGCCCTTAAAAATGGTAGTTGTTTGCGAATTCGCAGCTTGATAGATCGCACCTTGCGAAAAAGTCCGCTCCCACGGCAATAAAAAGATGACCAGTAACAGGACTGCAGCGCAAAGTACCGGGCCAAAAATCTGCCACAGCCGGCGTTTGTTACTCATTTTCTAAATTTTCCACCTTTGCCACAATTTTATTAGGCGTGTCCCATTCATTTCTGTCAAATTCAGAAACAGGTACATCAATTTGGAATTTTTCCTGCAAATTTAACAACATTTGCACACTGGCCATTGAATCCATTAAACCGTTGGCAAAAATATTTTCATCCATTCTGTCTGTTAAATCTTCACCAGTTAAATCTTGTAAAATTGCTAAAACTTCTTTTTTGGTATCCATGATAAAAACTCCTTAATAATTCACTGCTTATTTCCAGCCAAACCATAATTGGCTGAGGAACCCTGAAAAAATCAGGAAACTGAAGCAAACAACATTAAAAGTAACAAAAATTGCCAGCCATTTCGTATATTTGTTCGATGGCAATTTATCTTTGTGCTTCTTTTTAAACCGCAACCAACAATCATTGATGATGATAGCGAAAGCATGGAATAAGCCGTAAACAATGTAGTACCAGGTTAATCCATGCCAGAAGCCCATTACTAAGAATAATAACAGATAAGCTGCTTGAGATAGTCTAACGGGATTCTTGAACAGCTTCTTCTTCATTGCAAAGAAGGTAAACCGCATATAGATGTAGTCGCGGAACCAGAAGGATAAGGTCATGTGCCAACGATTCCAGAATTCTTTGATGTTTTGCGCAATAAACGGCTTATTAAAGTTCATTGGAGTGTGAATGCCCATAAAATAGGAAATCGACACTGCAAACAAGGAATAGCCCGCAAAGTCAAAGAATAAATACATGCTGTAGCAGTACATGTAGGCGACTACCCACCACGACAGTTTCAAGCCGCCATTAGCCGTACCTGTTATCATTGCTGCTCGCGTAATTCTAGGTAGCCAGTGGGTACCAAAGAACCAGCCCAAGACAAATTTATATAAGAAGCCTTGAAACAAATAACGTGTCGCTAGTTCTAAATCAGTCAGATATTCGCTGCGTTTAGGGGCCGTATCACATTCCTTAGCAAACCTACGGTAGCGATCAATTGGGCCCGATGAAATAGTGGGAAAGAACAAGAGAAAGCGTAGATACGTTCCGAGATTAAGCTCTTTAATGGCACCATCGCGGACCTCCATTACAACTTGCACAGTCTTAAAAGTTAGGTAAGAGATGCCCAAAAATGCCAAAACGCCGGGTATCTTAGCTTGCAGAAAAGCAGTTTGCACTTTAACTAAAATCAGAGGCACAATTGCTAAAATGACGGCCAGATAGAAAACCCAGGTTTTATTTTGACTATTTTTGCGCCTCCGATAATAAAGGTAGCCGTAGGTGACTAGCAACTGAAACAGAACGTAGATAATCAAACTAACACCCTGTTGCCACTTTTCCGCATCAAAAATAAGAAAAAGAAAAACTAATGAGAACACAACTTCATAGATTTTTAAGCGGCGTCCCCAATACAGCCCAATAATGATTGGAATTAAACCAATCAACAAATACACAAAGTAATGCGGATTAGAGTATGGCTGCAAGTTAATGAAATTAAAATTCACTACTCGTTAACCTCCTTGATAACCGCTTTAATATCAACCTTACCATTTTGGGAGAAAGGTAATGTTTCACGGTAAACATAGCGCTGCGGAATCATATATGGCATCAGTTCTTTAGCTAAATCTGCTCTAATCATCTTAGTGATTTCTGCTTCAGAATAGCGGTCTTTCACACCATCTTTGAGTTTAATTTCGGCAACAATTTGCTTAACCGTATGATCTTGGTTGTATTTAGGTGCGGCTACCCCGTGATCAACCAACTCATTCATCCCGATATAATGGTTAATTTCTTCCAGTTCAATACGGTAGCCGTTAAACTTGATCTGAAAATCAATCCTGCCCCGATAAAAGAGCATGCCGTGGTCAAAGAAGCCTTCATCACCTGAACGGTGACTCAGATATTGATCACCCGGTTTTTTAAAGAAAGCCTTAGCAGTTTTTGCAGGATTATTCATATAACCCTTCGAAGTACTCGGCCCGGTAATGATAATCTCGCCTTCATCCGGTTGATCGCCCTTAGTTTTATCAATAGTAATTTTGGTATCAGCTTTAACTTTGCCTATAGGCAGACGGTCATATTTTTTTAAAACAGCATCAGTAATTTCTACTTGAGTGACTGCGACCGTAGTTTCAGTTGGCCCGTAAGTGTTAAAAATACGCGTCTGGGGAAATTTCTTTTTTAACATTACCACTTCGTTATGTGGCAATTCTTCACCGCAAAACATGAAATGAGTCAGGTTTGGATGGTGCTTTTCGTCAAAAGTTTTATCCAGAAAACACATTTGCGCAAATGAAGGTGTCGAAACCCAGACGTTAAATTGCAAATTGGGCAGCGTCTGAAACAGCTGGGCAAAATTTTGCGTGACTTCATGTGGCAGAGCCACTAACTTTCCTGCTCCAACTAAAGCGGGATAAAGACTCATCACTGAAAGATCAAATGAATATGGCGCTTGGGATAAAAATGCTGGATGCTCGGGCAGATCAAAATCCGTCATTTCCCAATTGATAAAGCTAAGCAGATTATTATGACTAATTTGCACCCCTTTAGGCTTGCCACTGGTGCCTGAAGTAAAAATGATATAGAAGTTGTCATCACCTTGAACAAAGTTCGCAGGGGCAGATTCAAAGTCTCCTTTTTCTACATCAGCAGGATGCACTACTTTAATAGGTGGTAAATCAATTTCAGGCAGATCGTCAATCGCTAGAAGCGCTTCAGCGCGGGAAACATCTTGGATCATAACTATCCGTTCAGCATTAGAGTAACTGGCAATGGGAATATAAGCATGCCCCGACTTGACACAACCCAAAAAACTGGCAACAATTTCGAAGTCTTGGCCGCCCCAGATCATAACTGGGCTTTGAGGCGAAAGACCTAAATTGGCAATTTTATGTGCCCACTCATCTGAACGCTTTTTTAAATCACCATAGGTATTGGTTTTACCCAAATAATCATAGGCTATACGCTCAGGTTCTTTTTGGGCAACTTCATCAATTTTTGCAATTACATTTTTAATCATATTAACGTACCATCTTAAAATTCATTATAAATAAAGTGAACGGAAGTAAGGCCGCTGTATTGATACAAATAAATTAGTACCAGTAAAATGACGCAATAGATAATTGTCGTCAAAATAAACTTACCCACACGTTTACCACGTGAATCAGTTTTTTCTTTTTTAGCCATAATTTCAGATCTCTTTCAAATATCAATAAAATGTACTATCGAATATAGTACTACTAAAGATTTCCAACTAAAAAAATCGTCATCAACTTTTACCAAATTTAAATATTTTCCTAATACTATTCGCTATTCAGTTTACGGCAAGCGTGATATGCAAAACCTAGCGGAATTGCCACAATAACCGGTCCAAATAACAATGCGATAATTATCAGAATAAAAATATTTTTTTCTTTGAGCCAGCGCTCACTTAACGCAGTAGTCAGAATATAGACCGCAAACAAAATTGTGAAAACCAGTTCCGCTAAAAAGAGATATCTCAAGGGACTTTGACCAATTCGCTGGTAGAACAATAACAAGTTGGATGCTGGTAGTAAACAAAACCAACCTGAAAAACGTAACCAGAAAGTAATTTTTTTACGGTAATCTTGCTTTTTCATATTTCTCCTTAGGCTTTAATTCTATTATTTGAAATAAAGTAAGTCCAATTATAGCAATGAGACTTGTAACAAACAATTTTGCAGTAATCTAAAATTTGCATTTTTCCTACTTTCGTCATACTTTTTTCACATTTTATAGTTATACTGAAAATGTGATATAGGAAACATTTGCTTTTTTCTTATATCACACTCAACTTTTTGTTTTTCATTCATACTCCTCCAAGTATAATAATGAAAAAACCGAAATGACTTTACAGGTCATTTTCATATCTATCCCTTTCGACTCACGTGCGTTACGTGAGTTTTTCTATGGTCTTAAACAGTTCTAAAGAAATTCTTTACTCTTTTATAAGAGATTTTCTAACTTAACTTCATATTTTAGAGATATTATTTTTTATGTAGTAAGCGAAAGCAAAACTTACTACATACTCCCACTTTTTTATTTCATTCATTCTTACTCCTTCAAAGTAGATGAAAACTAACAGGCTCGCAGATCTTGCGGGCCTTTTTTCTTTGTTATAGGATTAAATTTGAACAATTATTATTTTTCATGATGAAAGGTTTATATTTAATGTTTTCACCCACAATCAAACACTTATTGGAAGAAAAATCAGGTTCTTTCATTATCCCTGCCTCTCGCATCGCTTTTGTTGAAGACGACAATCCCTTATATCACGCATTTATGATTCTGACGCGTGTCAAATATTCAAAAATTCCGGTTCTTGACCGTCAAAGCCGTGTTGTTGGACTTTTAAGTTTGGCAATGATTACAGATAAAATGATGGAAACAGACAGCATCTCACTTGAACCACTAAATAAATTGCAAGTGCGCGATGTCATGCAGACAAAATTTGACAAAATTAACTTCGTGCAAACGACTTTAGAAACACAATTGCACTTACTTGTTAACAACGCCTTTCTACCCGTTGTTGATGATTATGGCGTTTTTCAGGGGCTGCTAACTCGAAGAGAATGGATTAAGGCTTTTAATTACATTGCCCACAATTTTGAAAGCAAGTATCAAGTTACTCCTATTAATAAAAGCAAACAATTATGAAATATACTGTTAATTTATGATTATTTATTACTTTTTAGTGTACTTTATTCTAAACTAGGCTATAATAAAAAGTAGTAGGGAACAACGTGTTGTTATTTCCTTATATGGCTATTTGGTTGATATGATATTAAAATTTCAATCATTTTTAGTATGTATTTTTAAATATATACACAGTTACAGATATTCTGAATTTTAATTAGGAAATAAATAACACTTTGCTAAATTAGTTAATAGGTTTTATTGGTAATCCTAAAGTATTTGGAAAAGAAGAACACTAATATGGCAAGTAAAATGATTTCTGAGCAACTAACTTTTTTGGTAAGCGCAATTATTAAAAACTGGACTTATCCTAATGGTCAAGAATTATCGTTAAAAGAGCGGTCTGAATTGGTTGCTCAGCTAAAAGAACTGACCGCAAATTCAAAAAATATGGATGAAGTAACAAAAATTACTGAGGCTTTTTATAGAGATAAGGTAAGTAAAAGATTCAAATCAGTGGATTCAAACTTTTCTTGGATCTTTATGATCTTGCAACATGAATTAGTATCAGCTACCCGGTTGCATGCCCTTTTGCTAGACTTGGCACGTGAAGAACACTTTTCGGAAAAAGGAATAGAGAAAATTAACCACTACTTTGCTGAAACTGATGATTACGGTGATAATGACAACTTTATTACCATGTCTTCTTCTGACATAATTGATTCTATCGGCAGAACGAAAATCTTTCAAATCACCCCAATAAATGATGACGATAAGAAATCTTCAAAAAATCTTCATCTTGAAACTAACTCAAAACAAAATAAACAAAGTAAGCAATTCAATAAGATTATTAAACTTAAAGATTATTAAATTAATGAAGGTGTTTAGTTCTCCACCTTCTTTTTTTTATGCTAAAAATTATATTCTAATTTAGACTTATTCTAAATTAGTGTTAAAATAAAAATTATACTATTTTAGGAGGAAGCAATTAATGAGTTTAAAACGTCAATGGAAATTTATCCTGGTGTTAGTCGTTGGAATTATTGGTTTGTTTTGCCAATTTGGTTTGAAAGCAAAAAGCCTGTTTCAGTTAGGCAGTTTACAGTTCCCCATTCAAGCAATTTTGATTGATATTATCGGTATTATGATGGCAATTTCTTTATTATGTGAAATTGCTAGCGACTTTAAGTCAGGGCGTTATGGTGTTGACATTTTAGCCGTGATTGCTGTCGTTTCTACAATACTAATTGGAGATATTTGGGCCGAATGGATGATCTTGGTCATGATGACGGGTGGTCAAACACTGGAAGATTATGCCACTGGTCAAGCAGATAAAGAATTGCGCTCCCTTTTAAGCAATTCTCCAACAATTGCCAATAAAATAGTTAATAAAGAATTGGTTTCTGTTGATGTTGACCAGTTAACAATTGGTGATCACGTTCTGATTAAGCCGGGTGAACAAGTTCCAGTTGATGGTAAAGTAGTTAGCGGAGAATCAAGTTTTGACCAGTCATCATTAACAGGAGAATCAGTACCTGTTAATAAAAAAATTGGTGATGAGCTAATGTCCGGCTCAATTAATGGTAGTGTTGCCGTAGAAATGACCGTTACTAAAAAAGCCAGTGATTCAGAATATCAAACAATTGTTTCACTAGTTGAATCTTCACAAGCACAACCAGCAAAATTTGTTAAAATGGCTGACCGTTACGCTGTGCCTTTTACTATTATTTCCTTGGTAATCGGAATTGCTGCCTGGATTCACTCTGGCAATCCTGTTAACTTTGCAGAAGTTATGGTTGTTGCCTCGCCTTGTCCTTTATTAATAGCTGCACCTGTAGCCTTAGTATCAGGCATGAGCTCAATGTCAAAACACCACATCATAGTTAAGTCTGGTCCTACTTTAGAAAAATTAGCTACGGCTAAAACATTTGCGTTTGACAAAACTGGCACACTAACAGAAAACCAGCTGGTAATTGATAAAATCATTCCAGCAAATAATGGTGCGGCTTTTAGTCCAGAAACTTTGCAAAGCTATGCTACCAGTGTAGAACAACAGTCTAGCCACATTATTGCCAATTCATTAGTAAATGTAGCTGATAAAAAGCTTTTAAAACCAGCAACAGATATTAAAGAAGCCACCGGTCAAGGAATCAGTGGTACGGTAGAAAATCATTTAGTCAAAGTTGGTAAATTACAATATGTTAGCCCTGAAACGAAAACTGCTCCGATTAACGCTACTGCTGTTTACATTTCCATTGACAACAAGTATGCTGGTTGCATTACCTTTAAAGATCAAGTTCGTCCGGAAAGTGCAGAAACAATAGCACGCTTGAAACGTCAAAGTGGTGCTCATATCATGATGCTAACCGGAGATCATAAAGATGTTGCTGATAAAATTGGTCAGTCTGTAGGTGTTACTGATATCCGTTACGACTTATTACCAGCAGAAAAAATTGCTGCTATTAGAGATGTCAAAAATGAAGATAGACCCGTAGTAATGACGGGTGATGGTATCAACGATGCACCTAGTTTGTCAGCTGCTGATGTTGGTATTGCTATGGGGGCAAAAGGCGCTTCTGCTGCCAGTGAAAGTGCGGACGCCATCATTATGGTTAATGATTTATCAAAAATTAATGATGCAGTGGCAATATCCAAGCATACTATGAAAGTTGCTAACATTGATGTTTTAACCGCTATTACGATAGTAGTTATCATCGAATTGATTGCTTTTACCGGTATTATTCCTGCTTTTTGGGGAGCAATTCTACAGGAAGTTGTTGATATGATTTCGATCAGCCTTGCGCTATTAGCAAAAACTACTCCCAAAAATCCTGCACAAACCGGCATTAAAGCCTCTAAGTAAACTTTAAAATTTTTTCAACTAAAAAGCCTGATAATTGCATTTAATATCTGATGCAAACTTATCAGGCTTTTTTATACAAAACCCAGTGAATTAAAAAGCATGTGTGACAGCATTGAATAGCGCAGATCCCTGGTGGTAGTGTAGACCCATGCTAATACACACCCTAGTGCCCAATAAACTAATATGTATTTAGTTAATCCGGGATCATGAACATAGCCAAAAATAAGACCACTTAGAATTATCCCCAGCCACTTATTTAATTTGTTCTTTTCTTTAAAGAAAGTATTGAAGAATAATCCACGAAAGATGAGTTCTTCAAACATCGGTCCCACTAAAATAACCATTACCGGATAGAAATAACCTGACTGATGGGAAATTTGATCAAGCAAATTTTGATTGGTGGAAGTTTGTTCAAGACCTAGTCCCAAAGCAAACTGAACGACCGCACTAGCAATAATCAGCATGAATGTTCCTAAAAGGGCAATCAATATTTTCTTGAAATGCCAATGTGGTCTGCTATTGTAGTTCCAATTGTTACTTTGCTTTAATTGCATGCGATACAGGAAAAAGATTAATAACAAAGTTATAATTGTAATTGCCAGTACCAGAATAACAAAAGAAGAACTAGTTAATCCCAGTCTTTTTTTTAATTTAAAAGGGTAAAAGTAAAATTGTTGTACGAAGCTGTAAATTATAAAAGCAGCAATCATAATAATTATATTGCCTAAGAAATAAAAAATTTTCTTCATCATGTTGCACCCTTTTAATATTAAAATCAGAATAGTCAGCTAACAACAAGTTTTCGTGGCATGTGCTACCAATTCATTAAAACCAGTTTGAAACAAAATATTGCCTACTAGATTATTTCCCGGGAAATAACTTTATTATTTTATCATATTTTAATTTACTAGGACTTTTTATTCATCTTTATTATAATAGACTTAGTTTTAACATCTAAGGTAGGTTATTATGATCAGAATTTTTGAAATACTAAACCAGAACCGCTCTTTTATAATTCTATCGCTTATTATGCTGACATCTTTTGCAGTATTTTTAATTTCATGGTTAAAAGAACCACGCAGATTACTTAATGGCATTTTATTTACCATTTTTTTACTGATGCTTGGTGTGTGGCTGACAGTGATGATTTTATCTACCAGTATTCGGCCGCTCATATTAGCTTATGAAATTATAATAGTGCTGTTTATAGCGGCAATAACTTTGATGGCGGCTTTTTCATGGCTGTTTTTCTTATGGAATGCCTATATTGTATGGAAAAGGGAAAGTCATACTCTATCTAACCTTTTAACTTTATTTATTGGTATCGGAATAATAGTTATTTGGCTCATTGCATTGATTGGTCCCTTTAGAAATCTGCCTTCTTGGGTAAGAATTCTTTTGTATGCCCCTACTGGTGTCTTAGATTATTTACTTTTTGTTGCCTATGATTTTTTAGTCAATCTCACGCTTTATCAAATTGTACCAAGACAGTATGATCAAGACTACCTAATTGTCTTAGGAGCAGGACTTTCACACGGTGAAACTGTTACACCGTTATTAGCAAGTCGCATTAATCGCGCCATTGAATATGCTCAAAAGCAAGTTACTAAGGGAAGAAAAATGCCTAAACTGATCATGTCCGGTGGTAAAGGCGGAGATGAAAAAGTTTCTGAAGCTCAAGCTATGACCGAATATGCTATCGCAAGGGGAATTGAGCCTAACCAAATCTTACTTGAAGATCGTTCCAAAAATACTTTCCAAAACATGAAATTTTCTGCCCAAGTGGCAGCAAAAGATTTTGGGAGTAAAGACTACAGAGCTAAGTTTTTCAGTAATAACTATCACATTTTCAGGGCTTCTCTTTATGCTAAAGCAGCAGGTTTAAACGCAAATGGCGTAGGCTGCTATACTCGTTTCTATTTTCTACCTAATGCTATTGTGCGCGAGTTTGCGGCAGTTTTACTCTTAAAAAAGAAAAGGCACATTGTTGCCATCCTCTTAATTATTCTCTTCTTCATTATTTACGCTTTATTTGATTTAACTGGTCTTATTCATTAAAAAATTTAATTAGCAGAATTATTATCATTAGAAAAAATAAAGTTTGGTCTTAAAAACAACTTCTTTTGGCTTTGCGATTTTATAAATGTTAAACTATCTCTTATTAATTAATTATTAAAAAGAAAGAGAAAAAGACATGCTGCAGTTAAAAGATTTACGTAAATCATATCATGTCGGTGATACTGTCACCCATGCACTTGATGATGTTTCCATATCTTTTCGTAACCAGGAATTCGTCGCAATATTAGGACCTAGTGGTTCTGGTAAAACAACGCTCTTAAACGTTGTGGGCGGACTTGATCGCTATGATAGTGGCGATCTAGTTATCAATGGTAAATCCACTAAGAATTTTAAAGAAACAGATTGGGATGCTTATCGGAACAATTCCGTTGGTTTTGTTTTTCAAAATTATAATTTGATTTCACATTTATCAATCATTGCTAATGTTGAATTAGGAATGAATCTGTCTGGCGTTTCAGCTGCGGAAAGACATCAGCGGGCAGTCAATGCCTTAACGCAAGTCGGATTAAAGGATCATATTTCTAAAAACCCCAACCAGCTTTCTGGTGGACAAATGCAAAGGGTTGCCATCGCCCGTGCTTTAGCAAACGATCCTGATATTCTGCTTTGCGATGAGCCAACGGGTGCTCTTGACACCAAAACTTCCGAGCAAATCATGAAACTAATCAAAGAGCTGTCAAAAGACCGCCTAGTAGTTATGGTTACCCATAATTCAGAGCTCGCTCAAGAATATGCAACCAGAATCGTCAATTTTAAAGACGGCAAAATTTTAAATGATTCCAACCCCTTCACTCCTGAAAAAGAGAAAGATACTTTTGAATTAAAACGGACAAAAATGTCCTATTGGAATGCTATTAAATTAAGCTTTACCAATATCATGACTAAAAAAGGCAGAACCACCTTAACTGCCTTTGCCTCAAGTATCGGCATTATTTCTATTGCAGTTGTATTGGCTTTGTCTAACGGTTTTCAAAAACAGATTGACACGACGATGAGCAAAGCACTGGCTAAATATCCCGTTACCATCAATCAAACTGCTACGGATGCCAGCAGTGTGCAAGACCGCAATGAATCTGATAAAAATGTCAAAAATCACGGCTATATCACAATTGAAAAAGATAGGCTGCAAGAGTCAACTCACCAAAACAAAATTGATCAAAAATACGTTAATTACGTTAAAAAGATCAATCCTAATTATGCCAACAGCATTTCATACCAGCGCGGCGTTAATTTAAATATCTTGACGCGTAAAAACCATAAAGTTAAGCCTGTGCAATTTTCGCCAATCTCCGCTGATTCAAACGGCTCACAGGCTGCTGCTCAGATGCGCATGCAGGCAATTAGTGCCACTGGTCTGGGCTCTTCCGTCTTTCCTACTACTCTAAGAAAAAGCAAAAACAATTTTTTAAAAGAAAATTACCAATTATTGTCTGGTGCTTGGCCAGATAAGTCCACTGACCTGGTTTTAGTGACTGACAACAAAAACAAGCTAAATATTAACATCCTTAAAAACCTGGGTTTAAAAGTTAAAACAGGAGAAAGGTTAAAATACCAGAAGCTAGTTGGGCAAAAATTTAAAATTGTTGCTAACGATGATTATTATCAAAAACTGCCTACTGGAATGTTCATACCGCAAAAAGTAAGCAATTCGATGTATGAAAATAGTAAAACTACTCTCCGAATTGTTGGCGTCATCCGACCTAAAAATGAAAATTCGACGGCTCTTTTATCGTCTGGAATTGCCTACAGTGATAAGCTGGCACAAAATATTATTAAGGAAAATAAGAATTCAGCAATAGTAAAAGCCCAAAAGAAAATCACTCAAAATGTGATGACTGGTCAAAATATGAATACACGGGAAAAGAAGCAAATGATACAGTCAATTGGTGGTTCCACAATTCCAACCAGTATCATGATTTATCCTAACGATTTTGATGCTAAAGACAAAGTACTTGATTATTTAGATAAGTGGAACAAGGGCAAAAAGAAACAAGATAAAATTATCTATACTGACATGTCAAACGCTGTAACTTCAATGACTGGCGGTTTGCTAAATGGTATTACTACCGTCTTAGTTGCTTTTGCCGCTATTTCTTTAGTAACCTCAATGATCATGATTGGAATTTTAACTTATACTTCTGTTTTGGAAAGAACCAAAGAAATTGGTATTTTGAAGGCCTTAGGTGCACGCAAAAAAGATATCACCCGTGTCTTTGATGCAGAAACATTTATATTAGGTATCTTTTCCGGCGTGTTAGGCGTATTCATTGCCTGGCTGCTGGTATTCCCGATTAACTCTGTTCTCTACTCCATTACGGACCTATCTAATGTTGCACAGCTAAATCCGGTGCACGCAGTGGTATTAGTTATTATTTCCACTATTTTGACAATGCTTGGTGGACATTTGCCTGCGCGTATGGCAGCCAAAAAGGATGCAGCAATTGCATTAAGAAGTGAATAATTAATAATTGCTAATGAGTTCAATTAACGTGTGTTTCACATGTAACATTAATTGAACTCTTTTTATATTTAAAAAATAGTAATTAATGCACTTTATACCAGTTGACAAATTGGCATATACCAATTTATAATTAAGGTAACAAACATGGAGGCGTAAATAAAATGAAAGTAATTATTACAAGTGACAAGTCTAATGGTAGTAAAAAGGGCTTTGAAATTTTTGAAAAAAGTATCGCTAATGGTGCCAAAGTTATTGGCTTAGCAACTGGCTCTACTCCTGTTGCTTTATACCAAGAATGGGTTAAGAGCGACATGGATACGAGTAACCTAACCAGCATCAACCTTGATGAATATGTTGGTTTAGCTCCTGACAATGACCAAAGCTACCATTACTTTATGCAAAAATACTTATTCAATGAAAAGCCATTTAAGAAGACTTATGTGCCAGATGGTATTAAAGCAATCAAGGATCCTGAAGGAGCTTCAGACGATTACAACAAGATAATTGCAGAGAATCCAATTGATATCCAGTTATTGGGCATTGGTAGAAATGGACATATTGCCTTTAATGAACCAGGAACATCATTTGATTCCGTTACCCATGAAGTAAAACTGACAGACAATACTATTAAAGCTAACTCACGTTTCTTTGATAACATTGATGATGTGCCAAAGACTGCAATCTGTATGGGAATAGCTAACATTATGTCTGCAAAAGAAATTGTGGTAATGGCATTTGGCGACAATAAAGCTGATGCTGTGGCTAAAATGGTTGAAGGCCCAGTAACAGAAGATGTACCTGCTTCAGTTTTGCAACAACATCAAAATGTCACTGTAATTGTTGATCAGGCTGCAGCAAGCAAGTTAAGTGCTAAATATCAAAAATAATCAGTTCGTTTTTGCAAATAAAGGCGGTGCCATAAAGCACCGCTTTTTGTGTGTAAAAATTCGCAAACTGTTAATGTATATATATGGAGCATATTGTTAGTCTGTTAAAATAATCAGTATTATTATTAAGGTGAACACTGAGAGGATGGTGATAAGTTGAAAAGAATTAAGAAATGGCTATTAGTACTATGCATAATATTATTGCTACCAATTCCCGTTTACCTATTATGGGAAACCAGCAGTTTTTGGCAAAAATATTTAAGGATTAAATTACCGCATTTAGGTTCTCTTAATCCCATCTTTACATGGTACTTAATTGGTATTAGTGCAATTATCTTTATAATACTAATTATCAGTTTATTTGTCATCCTATTCTGGCCAGTCCAAAGATACTTTAATCTAATTCACAAACGTGATGGTCAAGTTAAAGTCACATCAAAAGCTATCAACAGCTTTGTAATGAATTCACTTGCTGATTTGCCTTACCTAAATAATGCTAAAGTTAGTTCCAAGTTAACAAAACGCCATATTAAAATCAAAATTGGCGGTGACCTTGGTGCAGGTGAAAACATTTCTGCTCTACTTGATGAATACCTTGAAGAATTAAAAAA
This sequence comes from Lactobacillus sp. W8093, assembly GCF_016100925.1. Lineage (NCBI taxonomy): Bacteria > Bacillati > Bacillota > Bacilli > Lactobacillales > Lactobacillaceae > Lactobacillus > Lactobacillus sp. W8093. The sequence continues at coordinate 122,432 of NZ_JACFRL010000002.1, forward strand.
GAATCTAAAGCAGTTGCTGGGAATTGAACAAAAGCCAAAAATTAACATCAAGTTTACCAATTATCACAAAGGAGCTAAACCTGAGAAGCGCGTTCAATAAAGGAGGTTAAGATGAAAGAAGAATATAAAAAATACCTCCCAGAAATAAGCGGTGCTGTAATTGGTTTGTTACTGGCATTTTGCTTTTTGGTACTGGGATTTTTCAAAACTATTTTCGTCATTGTAATGTTAGTCTGTGGCTTTTTAGTTGGTCATTACTGGCCGGTATTTAAAAAGATGTTGCAGAATAAATAATTTAATATAAGGAGTAAATGCAATATGGTACAATCAAGTTCAAATCAAGGAAGTTCAAAACCTGAAGTTAAAGGCGATCTAAAATATGATTCAAAGGTGATTCAAAAAATCGTGGGTATTGCCTTATCTGACATTAAAGGTCTTTTAACAGTTAACGGCGGCTTTTTCTCAAATATTGCTGATAAAATAGTTAATAGCGATGACGTCACTTCAGGTGTAAATGTTGAAGTAGGCAAAAAGCAAGTAGCCGTTGATATTGAGATCGTTGCAGAATATGGCGTAGACATTACCAAGCTATATGATCAAATTAAAGAAAAGATCCAAGAAAAAGTCAAAGAAATGACCGGTCTTGATACAGTTGAAGTCAACGTTACTGTAGTTGATATTAAAACTAAAGAGCAGCATGAAAAAGATTCTGTCAGCTTACAGGACCGTATCACCGGTGCTGCTAACGACACTAAGGATAAAATCAGCGATCAAAAAGACAAAGCTCAAGATAAAGTTGAGGAAAAGAAGAAAGAATCTAGAGTTAAATAGTATTTTCAATCTCAATCGACAAATTGGAAGTAACTTATATAGTGGCATGTAAATAAAAATAGACCATTACAATATCATGCAAAAAGAAGGCCAGCTCCAACTTTAGAGCTAGGCCCTCTTTTTATTTCTGTAGAATTTTAGGTAATAGCCACATTTGCATAAAACACTATGCCCATAATCTAAAAGATTAGAGTTTCACAGCTTTTTAACAGGTCATTAAATGTAGTATTCTATCATCCCAATTCGATTACTTGATCAAACTGCTTTTTGATTTCAGGTCGCAAATGGTGGGAAATATAGATTAACGTTATGTTGTCCAAATCAAGCAGACTCTGTTCGATTTTTTGTCCATCTTTTTCGTCGATTGCAGAGGTAATTTCATCGGCCAGAATAACTTGCGGGTTACCCAACAGTTGCCGTGCTAGTGCAATGCGCTGCTTTTGTCCACCTGAAATATTGTTACCGGCGTGCTTTAAAACAGTGTCAAGACCGCTGGCATTATCTGCAACAAATTCTTCGAGACCGGCGCGCGTAATTGCAGCGTTGACTTCTTTGTCTGTTGCCTCGCGATCTAAAGTGATATTATAGCGCAGGCTGCCGTCAAAAATATACGCGGACTGGTCAATGTAAGCAATCTGCTTGTGCAGCGAACTTAAATTAAGTTCGCGATATTCATCATTATCCCAAGTAAGCGAACCTTGATATCCGGTTAATAAACCACCAATTAATTTTACCAGGGTCGACTTACCGCAGCCTGATGGACCAACAATAGCTACCCGTTCGCCTCGCTTAATGCTGCCAGCAACATTCGTTAAAATAGGTCTATCACTATTGGGGTAGCTGAATGAAAGGTCGCTAAATGCAATTTGCTGGGTCAAAGGAGCAGCATCCTTGTCCCCTGTCTTCTTGTGCGCATTAGCTAGTTTATTGTACTTATCAAAAATAGGCTGCACGGCCCGAATTGAAGTTAGATCAATGCTGATTTCTGTCAAGCTGCCAAAAACGTTACCGGACAATGAACCAACAATTAAAATAGCACCGATAGGAAGCTGGTTGCGAAACGCCAGATATCCAGATTCAATGGTTAAAATAGTTTGAGCAGATATACTTATCAGGTTAATTAGTGAATTAGAAAAGGACATTTCCGTAATATAATTAACCCGTGCCCTTCCTGCTTTATCTGATGCCGCATAGACTATCTTATTGAGCAATTTTTGCTGACCAAGCGTGAGCAGGTTGACAAAACCCTCAAGAGCGTCGGTTGCTTTTGCCGTTAACACCTCATTTTGACTACTTTGTTTTTGCGATAACTCCTCCAACTTTTTCTTAAAAAGACGGGGAAATAAAATCATAACAACAGCAAAAACCAAAGTGGTGACAAATAAGAGCGGATGATAAGAAAGCAGGATGACACTGGCAATAATACCTAAGAGTGCACTGCTATATGTTTGCTCTAAACTGAAAAAGCCATCTTGATTAATTTGGTTAATATCATTAGTAAACCAAGAAACATAGTCAGCTTCCGTATGGTTGTTAAAGCTTTCATACTCTTGACGACCAATTACATGGGCTAATGAACTCCTAATAGAATTATCAACAGCCCTGACAATTACAGCGGAATACCGTGAACTACAAAAAAAGAAAATTAGGAAAAAGCCCCAGCTAAGCAAATTTAAACCTGTATCAACAATAAAGCCCTTTAAACTGTGCTGTGTCAAAGCAGTAAGTGCATTACCTTGAAAAATACTGGCACCAATTTGCGCTAAATTCCGCCCAAAATATAAAATAGCCAGAATGACATACATACCTGAATTACGTTTAACGTAGGTCCAAAGCGAAAATTTTGCTACAGTGTTGTCCATGATTTACTTCCTGTCTAAATCCCTATTTTCAGGGTTAATACTAAAATGACATATCTTCTTGAGAGAAACAGTTTGCAAAGAACATTAATCTTTGACCTATTTCAAAGCTGCAGACTCTTAAATAATTTAATTATTATTGGAAGTTTTAATAGTTTTTGTATTCTTCCTAAAAAGCCCGTCGTATCATTTACAGCATGAAACATATCAGTATACCTTTTTATTTGAAGTATTCGCTGTTTCTTTTATAATCTACTTATTATTTTATGTTTTTACTAACATAAATGCAATTTATTTTTAATTTTTTAGTTTAGAGTTGTCTCATCACGGCAGTATATAAATATTACGAACAATTTTTTGGGACTGAAAAAAGACAAAATATTCTGCTTTATAAGCGCAAAATCATCTATCATAATTAAATCAATTTAAACCAGGAATTATTGTTTATTACAGCATTAAAAGAATTAAAGTACGGACTAAAGGGATTGATACCTAATAATATCGCTAACATGCCCTAGCAAATTAAGACTTTCCAGTCCGAATTTTAAAATTGGCTTTGTTAATTTTTAATTTTAGTTCCACGTGTAACATTCAACTTAAGCAACAATTTAGTTACTTTATCAAAGCTTAATTTTTTATTCTGTATTATACAAAATGACTTGACTTTTAAGGCACAATTTAAATTTACTTTTTGCTTGTATACCACTATATCTCGTATTAAACTAGATAAGAATCTATATGTTGTATTTAATATTTAAGAAAGAACGTGATCCAAGTTATTGTTTTAAGTGGGCCAATTGGAGCCGGTAAATCCAGTTTAACTAGTATTTTAGCTGAGCACTTAGGTACACAAGCTTTTTACGAGGGAGTAGATAATAATCCTGTTCTTCCTTTATATTACCAAGACATGAAACGCTATACTTTTTTGCTTAACATTTACTTGCTTAACCACCGTTTAGCACAAATTAACCAAGCAATTCGAGAAAAAAATAGTGTTTCAGACCGTTCAATCTATGAAGATGCACTCTTTTTCAAAATGAATGCAGACAGCAAAGTGGCTGATCCAACTGAATTTAAGATATATGATAGTCTACTTGAAAATATGATGGAAGATACTCCCGGTAATCCCAGCAAAAAGCCCGATTTACTGATTTACATTCACGTTTCTTTAGACACTATGCTTAAACGCATTAAAAAACGTGGACGTTCATTTGAACAAATCAGTACTGATCCTAGTTTAAAAGACTACTATGCCAGGTTAATTAAGTATTATGAACCATGGTATGAAAATTATGATGCATCTCCTAAGATTAAAATCGACGGGGATAAATACGATTTTATCTGCGATGAAGATGCCAAAAAAGAAGTTTTACGTCAGATTGATGACAAATTGCATGCAATAGGCAATTTAGAATAGAGAAGGAACGTGATGACAGTTATTGTTTTAAGCGGGCCAATTGGAGCCGGTAAATCCAGTCTAACCAGTATTTTAGCCAAATATTTAGGAACTAAACCATTTTACGAAAGTGTCGACAATAACCCAGTTTTGCCACTCTTTTACGCTGATCCTAAAAAATACGCATTCTTACTTCAGGTGTTTTTCCTTAACACTCGTTTTCGTAGCATCAAAAACGCACTAACTGACGATAACAACGTTCTTGATCGTTCAATCTATGAGGATGCCCTTTTCTTCCAAATGAACGCTGATATTGGGCGCGCAACGAGTGAAGAAGTAGATACATATTACGAACTTCTCAACAACATGATGGGTGAACTTAAGCACATGCCAAAGAAAAACCCAGATCTGCTGGTTCACATTAATGTTTCATACGATACCATGATTAAAAGGATCCAAAAACGTGGTCGACCATACGAACAGCTGAGCTATGACGCGACACTGGAAGATTACTATAAACGGCTTTTGCGCTATTACAAACCATGGTACGAAAAATACGATTATTCTCCTAAAATGGAGATTGATGGTGACAAGCTGGACTTCATGACTGACGAACATGCCAGAGAAGTTGTACTAGATCAAATTGTTACCAAGCTAAAAGAAATGGGTAAATTACCCAACTCTTGGGACAAACCAACAGATATTCAAATAGAAGAACAATAAACAAAAGTTAGCTTACTCAAAGAACCCCTAGTTATTACTCTAGGGGTTCTTTTTCACTTAGTGTTATACTATTTTTTATGTCATTTAATAATCAAGCCTCAAATTGACCAAATACAGGCTTTAGATTGTTTAATCAAAAGTAATAAGGCGCTAGATTTGTGTTATTATTAAATCATATCTTTTTTCACATATTTTTTTAATTATGTTATGTAGAAATATTTTTACCAACTTAAACTCGGTCTCAGCTAAATACAAAGGAGAAGAAAATGGACTATATCATCTCAATCATGCCCTCTTTAATCACAGGCGCAAAAATGACTTTGATCTTGTTCTTTTGGACTTTGATCGTTTCTATTCCTCTGGGAATCATCGTTAGTTTAGGTTTACTTTCTCGCTTTAAGCCACTGCGCTTAATACTAAAATTCTATATTTGGATTATGCGTGGAACTCCATTGCTTTTACAACTAATTTTTATTTTTTATGGTCTGCCAATCATTGGTATCATATTTCAACGATACGATGCTGCACTTTTTGCTTTCATCTTAAACTACACTGCTTATTTTGCAGAAATATTTCGTGGTGGCTTTCAATCAATACCGGTGGGTCAATATGAAAGTGCTCGGGTTTTAAGGCTAAGCTATTGGCAAACTTTGTCTCACATTATTATTCCCCAGGTTAGTAAAATAGTTATTCCCTCTATTGGCAACGAAGTCATTAATTTAGTAAAAGATACTTCTCTGGTTTATGTTATCGGTTTGGGAGAACTATTACGAGCTGGGAATGTCGCCACTGCTAGAGACGTAACACTGGTTCCATTAGTAATAGTAGGAATAATATATTTAATGATGACCGGTATTGCATCATTCTTACTGAAAAAAATCGAACACAATTTTGCTAAATGGAAATAATGCAAAGGAAATATTATGCTAGAACTTAAGAACATTACTAAAAAATTTGGTTCCCGCCTTATACTCAATAAATTAAATCTCACTATCCCGGACAGACAAATTCTAGCTATTGTAGGACCGTCAGGTGCTGGAAAAACCACGCTACTACGTTGTTTAAGTGGGTTAGAAAAAATAGATTCCGGTAAATTTCTCTGGAACGGACAAGAATTTAATCCAGCTGAGCCTGATAGCAAAAACCACATTATTGGTGTCGTTTTTCAAAGTTACGAACTTTTTCCCAACCTAACCGTTATTGATAACATTACTCTTGCACCTACGTTAGTTTTAAAAGAAACAGCTAGTCAAGCTGAAAAGCAAGCCCGTAAATTATTAAAACAGCTTGATTTAAACGGAAAAGAAAACCTTTATCCGTACCAATTATCAGGTGGCCAGCAGCAAAGAGTAGCTATTGTCAGGGCATTAGCAATGCAGCCTCACATTTTATGTTATGATGAGCCCACATCTGCTTTAGACCCTGCATTGCGGACAAAAGTGGGCGAAATAATTTTAAAATTAAAAACCGACAACCAAATGACTCAAATTATTGTCACTCATGACATGGAATTTGCACACCAAGTGGCTGATCAGATTTTTACCGTTAAAGCTCTAGATGATAAGAAGGTAATGTAAGTGAAAATTAAGCGCCTTGCGGCTTTATTAATAACTCTAATTTGTACCTTATTCATTTCTGCTTGTAGCGGCATATCAGTGAATAGAAAAGCGAATACGGTAGACAATTGGTCTCACATAAAGCAGCGTGGTTACATTACTGTTGGTGTTGATGATACTTTTGTACCGATGGATTTTAGGCAAAAGAATGGTCAGTTAATCGGCTATGATGTCGATCTTGCTAAAGCCGTTTTTGATCTTTATGATATCAAAGTTAGTTTCCAGACTATTGATTGGTCAATGAACACCACTGAACTTAAAAACGGTACGATTGACCTCATTTGGAATGGCTTTAGTAAAAATCCCGAACGGAAAGCTAAAATTAATTTTAGTAAAACTTACCTATATTCCACCCAAGTTTTAGTAAGCCTTAAAAAAAATAAGATAGATCAGATCGCTGCCATGAAAGGTAAGACGCTGGGTGTACAAACAGGTTCTTCCGGCTACAATGATGTAATGCAATATCCACAGGTTTTTAAAAAGCGAATTAAAAACCATGAGCCAATTCTCTATGATTCTTTTACAAATGCCTTTATTGACCTTAATGCCGGTCGTATTCAAGGTTTATTAATTGATAGTACTTATGCCAACTATTACATTTCCCGACAAAAGCATCCAGAAGATTATACTCAAATTAATAGTCCATTTCCTAAAGAAGAATTTGGTGTGGGTATGAGAAAAAGTGATATAACTTTAAAACGCAAAATTAACCACGCATTGACCAAATTAGCTAGAAATGGCACTATTACAAAAATTGACCACAAATGGTTTGGCAAAAAGGCCGAATCTCCATTACTTTATATAAACTAGTTTAATTGATTGAGTATTAAGGCAATACCATCGTGATTATTATCTAATGTAGTTCTAAATTTTTTCTTCAAATTTTCAGGAGCATTTCCCATTATTACTGGATGACCAACCGCTTCAAGCATCTTTTCATCATTATAATTATCACCAAAAGCCCAGCAGTCCTTTAAATCTACTCCAAATTCCTGTGCTATCGCTCTAGCACCTTGTCCTTTAGAGACCCCTTTAACAACAACTTCTAACAAGTTAGACGCAGATTTTACTATATAAAACTCGGGATACAAACCCTGTAAGTCTTTCTGCGTGGCATCTAATAATTCTGGAGCCCCCATGAGCAAAATTTTATGCACACCCTTAAGTTTTTTGACTTCAGCAATAGAACTCTGTTGTGCCTTAACTCTTACTATTGCTTCTTCATTTCTAACTCGCCTATTATTATTTCCCGGGAAATAATACCAGTTATTGCCACTATATACATTCCAAACGACACCATTATTTTTACTTTCAATGTATGTGCATATTTCTGCTGCTTTAGCAGCTGTCATAAAATAGGAGTTCAGTGGTTGTCCCATCTCATCTAGCACTAAAGCACCGTTGTATGCGACCATTGGGCAAGACTTGGTAATTTGTCCTGCGACAGTCATGATTGCTTGTGGCATACGTGCAGAAACCGGAATAAAGACGTTGCCTTTAATAATTTGCTGACGGATAGCAAGTTTAGTTTTCGGGGTAACTTCTTGCTTTGAATTGATTAAGGTACCATCAATATCCGAAAAAATCAGTTTAGCCATTTTTCCTCCTTATGGACTGCAATATCTATGATATTTATTTTCATTTTACCGATTATCCTATCGTGCGGTCAACTTGCGGTTTTGGCTTATAGTTGAGAATAATTGCTTTTTGCTATACTTTTACCTCTTATAATTCGTGTTTACATTTATTTTCATGAATGGTAAACTATAATCGTTGTCTAATTAATATTAAAAGACGAACAATAAATTTGGGAGAGGTTAGATGAATTTTATAAAGAGTTATTTTCAACTCGATAAATATAAAACCAACGTTAAAATTGAATTTCTCGCTGGTCTAACAACTTTTATCAGCATGTCATACATTTTATTTGTTAATCCTAGTGTTTTGGGTGCTAGTGGCATGGATAAAGGTGCTGTTTTTACAGCAACAGCTTTAGCTAGTGCATTAGGTACAGCAATAATGGGTATAGTTGCCAATTATCCTATTGGCGAAGCCCCAGCTTTAGGCATCAATGCTTTCTTTGCTTATACAGTCTGTGTAGGTATGCATGTTTCATGGGAAACAGCTTTGGCGGCAGTTTTTGTTGCTTCAATTATTTTTATTCTGATCACTATGTTTAAGTTAAGGGAAAAGATTATCAACGCTATCCCTTCTGACCTAAAATTCGCAATTTCTTCTGGAATTGGTTTGTTCATTGCATTCTTAGGAATGCAAGACGGTGGCTTAATCGTAGGAAATAAGTCTACTTTAGTTGGACTAGGTTCCCTTCATGATCCAGCCGTTTGGATTACCATTTTTGGCTTAATTGTCACTGTTATCTTAATGATTTTAAATGTACCCGGTGCTATTTTTATCGGTATGGTCTTAGCTGCCATTTTTGGTGTAATAACTGGACAGATTTCTTTGCCAACCAAAATAGTTTCAGTAGCGCCAAGTATTGCTCCTTCATTTGGTCAAGCAATTTTTCATGTGAAAGATATTAATACTTTACAAATGTGGGTAGTTGTATTGACTTTTCTCTTGGTTACATTCTTTGACACTGCTGGTACCTTAATCGGTTTAGCCCAACAAGCTGGTTTTATGAAAGATAATAAAATGCCACGTGTAGGCAAAGCTTTAGCTTCTGACTCAACAGCCATGATGGTTGGTTCAATTTTGGGAACTTCACCAGTCGGTGCTTTCGTTGAGTCAAGTGCTGGTATTGCGGTTGGCGGACGGACAGGTTTAACAGCTGTCTTCGTAGCCATCTTCTTCTTAATATCAATGATATTCAGTCCACTTTTAGGCTTATTTACCACTCACGTGACAGCACCGGCATTAATTATTGTTGGTGTCCTGATGGCACAAAATACGGCACACATACATTGGGATAAAATGGAAATTGCCGTGCCGGCTTTCCTAATATTAATTGGTATGCCTCTTACCTATTCCATTTCAGATGGTTTGGCTTTAGGACTGATAACCTATCCAATCTGTATGGTAGCAGCTAAACGTGCTAAAGAAGTTACCCCAATGATGTGGATACTGTTCTTCGTATTTATAGTCTTCTTATGGGTTTTGAACTTCTAAAATTAATATCTAAAAAGCAAATATATTTAAAATATATTTGCTTTTTTAACACATTTTTTATAAGAGTTACTAACTATTTATCTAATCTCCAAACTAGATTTATTGCACACTAAATTTTGGTGGAGCCTTATTTTAATAATTAAGCAATGATTTTATTTTAACCAATCACAAAGATACTAATCAAAACTAGCCAATAGCAATTATTTCCTGGGAAATATTCTCTATTCGGGTAACTCACAGTACAAATAAGTTATATACTAGATATATTAGTTTTTTGTAATTTAAATATTTTTGGAGGAAAAAATGACGACATTAGACAAAGTCTTTCATTTAAACGATGCTCATACCACTGTTAAACGTGAATTAATAGCTGCATTAACCACGTTTGTCAGTCTCTCCTACATCCTTTTTGTTAACCCTAACATTTTACACGCAGCTGGTATTGATAAAGGAGCAGCTTTTACTGTCACAGCAATTTCAATTGCAATTGGTTGTTTCATTATGGGTTTGGTAGCAAATTATCCTGTAGCTTTAGCGCCAACATTAGGTAGTGCTGCGTTTTTTGCTTACAATGTCTGTGGCGGCATGCATATTAACTGGCAAACAGCTTTAGCTGCAGTTTTAGTAGCGTCTATCTTGTTTATTTTGATAACAGTCTTGAAATTACGTGAAATAGTAGTTGATGCTATTCCACAAGATTTGAAATATGCTATTTCAGCTGGAATCGGTTTATTTATCGCATTCATTGGTTTGCAAAATGGTAAATTAATCGTAAACAGTGACTCAAATTTAGTTACTCTAGGTAAGTTTAATTCACCAGCTGTTTGGATTACCCTCTTTGGTTTAACCTTAACAGTAATTTTAATGGCTATGAATATTCCCGGTTCAATCTTTATCGGCATGGTGGTAACAGCTGTGTTCGGGGTGATTATCGGTCAAGTCGCTGTTCCTAAAGGTATTATTGCCAGTGCTCCCAGTATTGCCCCTACCTTTGGGCAGGCTGTTTTTCATTTAAAAGACATTAATACTCCACAATTGTTTATGGTAGTTTTAACTTTTCTTTTAGTTACATTTTTCGATACCGCAGGTACCCTGATTGGTATGACAGAACAAGCCGGTATGGTCGATGAAAATGGTAAGATTCCACGTATCGGCAGGGCCTTTATTTCTGATTCTTTAGCAATGGTTGAAGGAGCTGTCTTGGGCACAGCACCACTCGGGACTTCTGTAGAATCAAGTGCGGGAATTGCAATGGGAGGCCGTACCGGATTAACTGCCATTTTTGTAGGAATCTTTTTCTTGATTTCAATGATTTTCAGCCCGCTGTTAGCTGTTATTCCTACCACTGTAACTGCACCTGCATTGATCATTGTCGGTGTGCTAATGGCAGGAAACCTGAAAAAAATTAACTGGGACAAATTTGAGATTGCTTTTCCAGCATTTTTAACTGTAGTTGGCATGCCACTAACTTATAGTATTTCAGATGGTTTGGCTCTTGGTATGATTGCCTACCCGATTACTATGATCGCTTCTAAGCAAGCCAAAAAAGTTTCACCAATGATGTACGTCTTACTAGTTGTGTTCGTGCTCTTTTTCTTAATCACAAATATGTAAAAATATTAATTTAATTATTAAGGATCACTTCTTTAGAAGTGATTTTTTGTTTTCTACATATTTAATAAATATTTATTTTTTGTTTGTTTAGTATTATAATGCAGCATAATATTTTAACTAACAGCGAAAGAAGCGAAATTACTATGCCCAAAACTGCCAAAAAATTGCTTAATCAATATACCGGTACCACTACTTTCTTTTTTGTTGCTTTACTAACCAATTTTAATTCAGCCTTTTTCCCCTATTCTATTACTGGAAGGCTTTGCGCCATTTTATGGCTCATCACTTTTAGCTTTACACTATTTGCTGGCGAATATTTGATCAATCATATTAGCCGTGATAACAAAAATACGGCAAAAGCAGTGGTAAATTTCAGTATCTGGCTTTTAGCAGCTTTAATATTGGTATTATTCGGCTTAGTTTTTCAAAAATAAAGGGTAACCAGCGCTTAAATTTCAAGCTACCTTTCCCCAGTCTTTTTGCACGAACACTAAAAATTTGTTATTTTAGATAACAGTTAAGTCATTTATTGAAAGGGATGTTATAAAGTAGGTTGAGCAGTGATTGCTTAATCTATTACTATGCTAGAAAAAAGGAAAAATAGCCAAAAAAGATTATAAAAAAGCGCCACTTTCAAAAGTTCATTTGCGGGTATTGACTGCCATTGTTTTGGGCCAATTTATCTGTGGCTTTTCATTAGGGATTACTGGCAGCGCATTGACTAATGCTGCAAAATATATTCAAATTAGTGATATGTGGATCGGACTTATCGGTGCTGGTGGACTGATTGGTTTATCTAGCAGCGCACTTATCGGTCGTTTATCCGATAAAATTGGTCGTAGCCAATTATTGATGAGCAACATGTATATATTAGCTATCCTTTCACTTTTACATCCCCTTACAAGCAGTTTAGCGCTGACTTTTTTAATTAGGTTTGGCATTGGACTGATGATGGCAATTGATTATACAGCGGGAAATGCTTTATTAACTGAATGGCTGCCTAAAGGTGAGGATAATAAACGACAAAGTCACCTATTAATCTACTGGGTTTTAGGCTTTATTGTTTCGTACTTAACTGGGACTTATCTTGAAGGATATGGTCTCAACATACCTGGCAAATTATTTTAGCAACTGGTGCCATACCAGCATTGCTCACAGCTCTTTTCCGTAGTTTCTTTCCCTTGCCGCCTTCTCCTAGATGGTTAGCAAGTAAGGGTAAAGTTAAAACTGCAAACGATTAATTGGTAGAATTTTAGGTCATAAATGGGGCATCTCTTGTCACTTTAAACGCTCTAAAAAGCAAGGACAAGTTTCTTGGACAATACTTTTTAGCAAAAAGTATATCAGAAGTACACTAGTAGGCGGCAGTTTTTATGCTTGTCAAACCTTCTATAAAATATTGAATGGTGTTAATATTTATTACAAGAAGCAAGAGGAAGATGTCCTCCTTTTTTATGCAATAAAAAACCTATTAACAGCTTACCATATGGATAAGTCATCAACAGGATAAATTATAGAGCCGAAATAAAAGACACGCTATTCTACTAGCGTGTCTTTTTTAGCCGTCGTAGCGCACTTTTTGCATCCGTTTAATTTGGCTAAATACGGCCCCTCGGCGACCTGCATCTAAGGTCAAAATCAGAGAATCACCTGCTTTAATTTTAGTCTGACCATTGGGAATAATAGACTTGCCATCGCGATAAACTGCTTTAACTAAAGTATGTTGAGGCCATTTGATTTGCATAATCATTTTCCCGTTTAATTGACTATCTTCATAAATAGGCACAGTCAATTGATCAGTTTCACCAGAAATTTTAACCTGCTGCTTTTTACTGTTTGTCAACATTGCACGTGCCAGCGTACCATATATTGGCTCTCCATTTAAAAATTCATCGACTAGCAGTGCCACAAAGGCCACCACGGCAAGTGGCATTAAATGTAGTAATGAGCCAACCATTTCCGTAATAAGCATTATGGCGGTAAAAGGTGCCCGTATTACCGCAGCAAAAAACCCCGCCATAGCAAAAATTACTAGATTAATAACCAATTTTGCTGGTAATAAATGAAGCTGCACTAAAGTTAAGCCATAGACTGCACCAATTAAAGCCCCCATTGTCAATATTGGCAGAAAAATGCCACTGGGCAGTCCTGAATCATAGGAAATAATGGAAAATACTATTCTAATGATAAAGAAAAATACCAAAATGCCAATTACCTTCCAGCCACTGTGTTTAATTATTTGTGGTAAAGCTAAAATCAAACGATTACCTGGACCGGTTATTAGTGGCCAAAAGTAGGCAATTGGGATTAACAAAAATAGTGGGATCAACCCGTAGAGCCAGCTAGGTAAGAAAGTAATTTTTGTGTATAACTTTTTACCCTTAAAGAGTCCAGCTTTATATAAATGACCTAATAATCCTAAGAGCAAACCTAAAATGAGCAAATAGCCATATAACTTTACAGGAAAGGAATGACGATAAACAAGCGATAAAGATGGCTTCTGCCCAAAAATATTGGAAACAACAAAATCAGCTACTAAAGCACCTGCAAGTGCGTTCATCCAGACCCGGGGAGAAAAGTTGTGAAAAACTTCTTCAAGTACGAATAAGGCTCCACTTAGCGGAGCCCCAAAAGCGGCAGCCAAACCGCTGGCTGCTCCCGTTGCTAAAAGCACGCGAGCGTTTGTTTTAGACTCTTTAGCGCTTTCTCCGACACCTTGACCTATAGTTGAGCCTATTTGTAAAGAAGGACCCTCAGGTCCTAAAAACAGCCCTGTACTTATAACTAAAATGCCTCCTACTACTTTACGCCATAGTGTCGGCCACCAGCTTAAAGTCAGGTTCCCTGCCAATTGCAGTTTTACTTCAGGTATGCCTGAACCACCAACATGCGGGTATTTTTTAACAAAATAGCCTGCAATTATTCCTACCGCCATCAGACCAAGAATAATGGGCATAAACCAGAGAAAGTTTTTATGTGCCACGTGAAACAGAGTCAACCATAGCTTTGTCATTTTGGCGATGCCAAAGCGAAAAAAACCAACTACTATGCCACTACAGAGTCCTACCACCATGGCTAGGACCAAAAGTTTTATTTGCGCTTTTTTATTTTTCATAGTACCTCCACTCTTTAGCTAAAATATTTTTCACACTAGCAAAAAACCAGTCAAAGCTCGAACTTAACTGGTTTCAGTTGTTACACGTGTAACAAAATTATTTTTCTTCATACCATTGGGTGTGGTAAACACCGTCACGGTCATTTCTGAGATAGGTATGGGCACCAAAGTAGTCACGTTGCCCTTGAATGAGATTTGCCGGCAAACTCGGGTTAAAGATTGATTCTAAGTAATTCAGTGATGCGCTTAAAGTCGGTGTTGGAATGCCCGCTTTAGTTGCTAGTTCAATTACAGCCCGTAATGCTGGAATATTCTTGTTCATCAAGTCTTTAAAGTATGGATCTTGGAACATATTATCAAGCTTTTTACCCTCAGCAAAAGCTTTTTCAATATCTTTTAACATTGATGAGCGAATAATGCACCCTGCCTCCCATGATTGTGCAATTGCTGGGTAACGTAAGTCCCAATTATAAGCATCCGCAGCCATTTTTAACTGTTGGAAGCCTTGAGCATAAGCTACAGCTTGGCTCAATTGCAAAGCTTGACCGAGATTATCAACCAAGTCGTCAGGTACAGCACCACTCCATTTTACTTCTGCACCTTCACGCGTAGTTGCCTTAGACATAAAACGGCTAATAACTGCTTCAGCGATTACGCTAATCGGCGCACCCAAATGCACACCATCTTCAAGCATCCAATTACCAGTACCCTTATAAGATGCAACATTCAAAATATGATCAATCACATGGTCGGGGGTCAACTCATCTTTTTGCTTTAAAACTTCAGCAGTTATTTCACTAAGATACGCCTTGACTATACCCTTGTTCCAGTCAGCAAAGATGGCCGACATTTCGTCATTTGTTTTGCCTGCAACTTTTCGCAGTATATCATAGACTTCAGAAAATTCCTGCATGATGCCATATTCGATACCATTATGAACCATTTTGACATAATGTCCGCTACCTTCTGGACCAATAAAGCTGACACATGGCTGACCTTCCTCATTTTTAGCTGCAATCGCCTCTAATATAGGTGCGACCTCATTATAGGCTTCTTCATCACCACCCGGCATGAGTGCAGGGCCATTTAAAGCACCTTCTTCACCACCTGAGACACCCATTCCAATAAAATGAATACCATGTTTTTCCATTTCATGAAAACGGCGATTGGTATCATGAAAATTAGAATTGCCACCATCAAGCAAAATATCACCCTGATCAAGCAAAGGTAATAATTTTTGCAAAGTCTCATCAACGGGCTTACCCGCGGCAATTTGAATTAAAATTTTGCGTGGCTTTTCCAGTGAATTAACAAATTCCTCCCAAGTATAAGTTGGTTTTAGTTTAGCATCCTTATATTTAGCAAAAGCATCAACTTCTGGCTTATCAATTGAAAAGCCAGAAACGGAAAAGCCATTATTTCTAATATTTAAAGCCAGGTTCTTACCCATAACCGATAAGCCTATAATACCGAATTGTTGCATTGATAGTCCTCCATCATTAAAAATCATACTTTATTATTATACTTGTAAGACAGCAAAAAAGCGAAACTTTCAAAAAGTTCCGCTTTTTTCATTCTAATAATTTAGCTTATTAGTGAGCTGAAGCACCTGAAGTTGTATCAGGTTCTTCTTCTGGTTCTGGCTCTGGTTCTTCTTCAGCTTCTGAAGCGCCTGAAGCAGTATCTTCAACCAAGCCATACTTTTCAGCAAAGTAGCTAAATGGTTTCAATCCTTCAGCTTGATACTTCTTAACGAATTCTGGGTCATCAAGAGTGTTCAATTCAGTTGAGTAAGGCATATCATGAGTGAACTTGATGTCGATTAACATTGGTCCATCCATTTGCTTGAATTCCTTAACTGCGTCTTCGAATTCCTTCTTAGTACGTACAGTTACACCCTTCACGTTCATACCTTCAGCAACTTGAGCCCATTCGTTATTAGGCATAATAACACCTGATAATGGTTGGTGTGATTCGTCAACTTGCTCAGCTTCAATGAAACCTAAAGTATCATTTGTGAAGACAACATTCAAGATATGCATGTTGTAACGAGCTTCAGTCAACAACTCTTGACTCATCATAGCGAAACCACCGTCACCGCTCAAGTTCCAAACTTCGCGTTCTGGGTGAACAGTTGCTGCTGCAAGTGCAGCTGGAGAACCGAAGCCCATAGTTGCGTATAAGCCTGAAGTTGCCCAAGTTTGTTCATCATGCAAGTTTACTAAACGTTGGAAGTCAATGTTGATGTTACCAACATCAATAGCAAATTGTGCATCGTCATCAGCGTATTTGTTAATAATGTCAAAAATTGGTTCACGACGAATTGGCATTTCGTCTGAATCGTCAAAGCTGTGCTCCCATTCTTCCCAGTTCTCACGGTCTGCAATAGCAGCTTTGTAGAGTGGTGACTCTTCACGAGGTTGACCTGCATCAATCATAGCTTGCAAAGTCTTAGCACCGTCAGCCAAAATTGGAACATCAACTGCGTGACGCTTACCCAATTTTTCTGAGTCAACATCAATTTGTACTACCTTAGCCTTAGGGTCAAAGAAGAACAATGAGAATGGTGAGTCATTACCAACCCAGATAACTGCATCAGCATGGGTTTGAATGTCATCACTTGGCTTAGGTGCAACACGACCAATTGAACCCATATAAGCTGGGCATCTATCTTCAACAACACCTTTAGCCATAACTGAAGACATCAATGGGGTCTTGAATTTTTCAGCAAATTTTTCTAAGACATCGCCATGACCCTTCATACCTAGACCGAAGTAAACAACTGGGTTCTTTGCTTCTTCAAGAAGCTTAACAGCTGCTTCAACTTCTTCTTTTTTAGGAGCTGCATAGTTTGGAACAGCTTGCATTGCATTGTAATTTACACGGTAGCTGTCACTAATCTTGTCCCAACCGAAGTCCTTAGGAAGAATTAATACGGCTGGACCCTTCTTTGCATAAGCTTGACGAATTGCTTCATCCATCATTGAAGGAATTTGTTCTGCACGCTTAACTTGGTGGTTCCAAACAGCAACCGGATCAAACCAAGGCTTTTCGTCAAAAGCTTGGAAGAAATCCATATCCTGACGGCTAGTTGGAACGTTAGCTACGATAGCTACCATAGGAACCTTGTCGTATTTTGCGTCATACAAACCATTCATCAAGTGAACAGCACCAGGACCAGCTGAACCAAAACATACACCAAGTTTGCCAGTGAGTTTATATTCAGCTGAAGCTGCCAAAGCGCCAGCTTCTTCGTGACGAACTTCAATGTACTTCAACTTACCCTTAAAGTCATGGATAGCGTTCATTGTTGAGTCAAATGAGCCACCCGGAAAACCATAAATATGATCAATATGCCAGTCCAATAAAACTTGGAGCATGGCATTTGCGCCATTAATTTTTGCCATTTTAAGTGCATCTCCTTAAATACATGTTTACTTACATATTGTATTAAAACATATAATTTCACAATTTCAAGTGAGCAAAATTTACGATTATTGCAAGGTGTAAGCGCTTTGTAAAAATATTATCTTCACAATGTTGTACAATTAATTTATAACTTTTTGATAATAGCAATAATCAATACTTGTGATTGTTTGATCATTACCATAAAATTTGTGCATTTTTTGGGCTAGATTAGTCAGCAAAAATATTTTTTATAATTTTTAAATTTTTACTAAATTTATTTGTTAATTTTGGTATAGCGCCCATTTTGCACGTAAACGCTTAGAATTGCCATATCTGCTGGATTAACTCCAGAAATACGTTCAGCCTGGGCAATTGTTTCCGGTCTGATTTTGGCAAACTTTTCCCGCGCTTCTGTTGCCAGCCCATCAATTGCATCGTAATCAATATCAACTGGTATTTTCTTTGCTTCTTGGCGATGCAATTTGTTAATTTGCTGCTGTTCTTTCTTAATATAGCCCGCATACTTGACGTTAATCTCAATTTGTTCTCTCACGTAGCGCTCATTTGAAATACTCATTCCCGTCAAACGTTCAATGTCAGCAACTTTAACTCGCGGTCTTCTAAGAAAAACGTCGGCTTTGACACCCGCTTTTAATTTTTCTTCACCAATACTTGCAAGATAATCTTGTACTGCGGGAGTGGGGTGAACCGTAATATTTTTAACAGCATTAGCAGCTTGTGCAATTTGTTCTTTTTTTGCTAAAAATTTGGAATAACGCTCTTCAGAGATTAAGCCAAGCTGAAAGCCGTAATCAGTTAAACGTAAATCAGCATTGTCATTACGTAAAATCAAACGATATTCGGCTCTTGAAGTTAATAAGCGGTATGGTTCTTCTGTTCCCTTGGTGACCAAATCATCAATTAAAACACCAATATATGCTTCGTCACGGCCTAAGGTAAATCCTGGCTGACCAGCTGAGCGTAAAGCAGCGTTAATACCAGCGATCAGTCCCTGCCCAGCAGCTTCTTCATAGCCTGAAGTACCATTCATTTGCCCCGCTGTGAATAAGTTTTTAATATTTTTGGTTTCTAAAGTATGTTTTAATTGCCACGGATCAATCACATCGTATTCAATGGCGTAGCCTGGCCGCATTAATTCTGCATCTTCAAGCCCAGCTACTGAATGCAACATTTCTAGCTGAATTTCTTCTGGCATGGAGGTTGAAAAATCGCCGACATAGACTTCCTTAGTGTCTTTTCCTTCTGGTTCCAAAAAAATCTGATGACGCGGCTTATCCGCAAAGCGTACTACCTTAGTTTCAATTGACGGGCAATAACGCGGCCCCACGCCCTTAATTTCTCCTGAAAACATAGGAGAACGGGTCAAATTCTGATTGATTATCTTGTGTGTAGTTTTATTAGTATAAGTCATCCAGCAAGAAACTTGATCCTTGAGATAATCTTCATCTTTAGTTTCATAAGAAAAGTGTCGCGGAATTTTGTCACCGGGTTCTTCCTCTGTTTTAGAATAATCAATAGTATTGCTATTAACACGTGGTGGCGTTCCCGTTTTAAAACGGCGCAGTTTAAAGCCCAGCTTTTCTAGATCTTCTGATAGTTTAATTGCAGGAATAGTATTATTGGGACCAGATGAATAATTCAATTCGCCAATAAAAATGCGTCCGCGAGCTGATGTTCCGGTAGTTAAAACAACACTTTTAGCATGATATTTAGCGCCTGTATTAGTAATTACACCTGAGCAAACTCCATCTTTAACAATCAGTTCATCAACTGTCGCCTGCCGCAAAGTTAAGTTTGGCGTGTCCTCAATCACTTTTTTCATCTGCTCGTGGTATTGCCATTTATCAGCCTGTGCACGTAATGCTTGCACGGCAGGGCCTTTACCAGTATTTAACATGCGCATTTGAATATAGGTAGCATCAATGTTTTTACCCATTTGACCGCCCAGGGCATCAATTTCGCGTACCACTGTTCCTTTAGCAGGTCCGCCTACTGAAGGATTGCAGGGCATAAAAGCTACCATATCCAGGCTAATAGTTAAAAGCAGCGTCTTTTGCCCCATTCTGGCACTTGCTAGAGCCGCTTCACTACCAGCATGTCCCGCACCGACTACAATGACATCATAATCATTTGAATCATAACTTTTAATCATTAATTTTCACACCTATTTTCCTAAACAAAATTGACTGAACAGTTCATTAACCAACTCATCCGGACTGCTTTCACCTGTTATCTGACCTAAAGTGTCCCAAGCACCATTGAAGTCAATTTGCGCAATATCCAGCGGCACCTCGTCTTTTAGTGCTTGAATAACGTCTTGGAGCTGCTTTTTAGCCTTTTCTAATAGTCCAACCTGTCTTTGATTGGTTACCATTACTTGATCATTAGAATTCTCAATCCCCTGGAAAAATAGTTCTTTAATTGTCTTTTCTAATTGCTCAAGATTTTGTTTCTGCAAGATTGAAATAGCAATTACGGGGCTCTTAGTCAGCTGTTTAATTTGAGCGGCAGTGATTTTTTGCCCTAAATCCGTCTTATTCAAAATGGCAATCCGCTTTTTCTCCGCTGTTGCAGCAATTAAAGCATTATCTTCTGCTGATAGTTCCTTACTTGAATCAAACAAAAGCAAAACTAAGTCGGCTTTTGCCAAAGCCTTCTTCGAGCGCTCGACACCGATTTTTTCTACCTTGTTTTCGGTATGCCTAATACCTGCAGTGTCAATTAATTTTAAGGGGACGCCTTTAACCGAAACATATTCTTCCAGCGTATCCCGCGTTGTGCCCGCAACATCCGTTACGATAGCCGTATCGCTTTGCGTTAGATAATTAAGCAAAGATGATTTTCCGACATTTGGTCGACCAATAATCGCGGTGGCCAAGCCGTTACGTAACGCCGTTCCTTCACTTGCCGTTTTGAGCAAGCGATCTATTTTCTTAATAACTGATTGAGAAACACTCGTCATTTGTTTAGCCGTTACGGTATCAGCATCATATTCTGGATAATCAATATTAACTTCTACATTAGCCAGCGTATCCAAAATTTCCTGCCTCATTGCCCTTATTTTTTCAAGCAAGCCACCTTCCAGCTGCTTTTCTGCTATTTGTCTAGCCTTATCAGTTTTGGCACGCACGATATCCATCACGCTTTCAGCCTGTGTCAAATCAATCCGGCCATTAACAAATGCCCTTTTAGTAAATTCGCCGGGATCAGCCATCCGCGCACCATTTTTTAATAATAATTGCAAAATATGGTTGGTAACAACAATACCGCCATGACAATTGATCTCAACAATGTCCTCACGGGTAAATGTTTTAGGAGCAAGCATCACAGAAACCATAACTTCATCAATGACTTGCCCGCTTATTGGATCAACTATGTGCCCATAATGAATAGTATGTGTTGGTACCTTAGTTAAATTAGCACCTTTGAAAACCTGATTGGCAATTTTAACTGCATCTTCACCAGACATTCTGACAATAGAAATGCCACCTTCACCAATTGGTGTTGAAATTGCTGCAATCGTATCAAACTCCGTTAAAGTTTGGGCCATGATTTTCTCCTTTTTCAATAAAAAAAGCGCATTATTCCACCATGAATAATCATGATGGATAAAGCACTTTGACTACTTTATCTAAATCAATACTTTAGATTAAAAATTATTTTTTGCGTTTCAGCCGTTTATAAGTCTTTCTCAACTGACGCTTGCGTTCACGCTCTTGGCGTGCCTTTTCCTCCTGCTCACGGCGGTATTTAATCGGGTTCTGCAAGATGAAGGTCTGGATTACTTGGAATAAGTTTGAAACTACCCAGTAAATTACAATGGCTGATTGGAAATAAATACCCATTACACCAACCATGATTGACATACCATAAGTCATTATTTTAGATGACAGAGTTTGTGATTCCTTTGGTGTTGACAACTGACTGATATATGTCGATAAGAAGGTTAAAACCATAGATAAAATCGGCATAATATAGTAGGGATCGGGTACACCCAAATCCATCCACATGAAATGTCCGGTCATAAGCTGCGGTGTTTGAGCAATTGCTCCGTATAAAGCAAGCATAACCGGCATTTGGATAATTAAAGGCAAGCAGCCAGCATAAGGATTAATTCCAGCCTCTTTGTATAATTTGTTAGTCTCCTGTGAAAGCAAAGTACGCGATTCTGTGTCGCTACCAGGATACTTTTTACGGAGAGCGTCCATCTCCGGCTGAATTTTTTGCATCTTAGTAGTGCTTTTAATTTGGATGGCACTAAGAGGATACAAAATAAGCCGCACAATAACAGTAAAGATGATAATTGCCCAACCGTAGTTATTACCAATTAATTTAGACAGCCAAAGTAAAAACGTGGACATATAATAAATGACCCAGCGATTCCACCAGCTGCCGCTTGTATGTGAAACGGGTTCTGTATTGTTAGATGACGCACAACCTGTTAAAACAACTGCTAAAGCAACTACTGTCAGCAGCACAAGTAGACGCTTGACATTCTTTTTGGTTAAAATGTCTTTCACTCTAATCTTCCTCAACTTTATTCGGTATCTCTTTAATTATATTGGCTAAAAAGAGTGCATGCAATAGGTTCTTACGAACGTCCACCCATTTAAAGTTACGCGCATAAGGTCTAGCGATTACTAAAAAATCAATCTGGGGATTGATTAAAGACCTGTTTTCCGTAAGAACAGCACGAATATAACGTTTGAGGCGATTGCGGACTACAGCAGTGTGACCGACTTTTTTACCAACGGAAATACCAACACGAAAATGTTCATTTTCCGGTTTATCTAATTGATAAATAACGAAGGCCCGATTGGCTACTGAATTGCCCGACTTAAAAACTGTTTGAAAATCATTTTCTGTTTTAACGCGATAAGACTTTCTCAAAACGTTTCATTCCACTCTTATAAATTAAAAAAACCACTGGGATTTCAGTGGTTTAAGCAGATAAGACTTTTCTACCCTTTGCACGGCGTCTAGCCAAAACCTTACGGCCATTAGATGTACTCATCCGTTTCATAAAGCCATGAACTCTTGAACGGTGACGCTTTTTAGGTTGGTAAGTTCTTTTAGTTGTCATTAAACTACACCTCCAATTTTTTGTATGCAGACTGCACAATTTAATATCTAGAATACCATGATTAAAGTAAAAAACCAAGTAAAAAGACAAAAAATTGCGAATTTATTACCTAAATATATTAGCCTTAACACAAAAATATTCTAAGCCATGTCAGCAGGATGTTCAATCACTTTTATAGTCTTGATTTCACTCTTTAAAGCGTGTGGCAGTTTTTAATTTTACGTCATTATACGTCATTAATAGTAAAAATATTTTCTAGGATAAATCATTATGTGTAATTTCAATTAATGGCTAGTGATTAAGAAAAGGCAAATCGGTGCCAAGCAGGCAAATCTACCAGTTCATTTTTTCAATTCATTGAGTTCCCTATCATATTGATAACTAAATAGCTCCTATAATAATATTCTGATATAATTATTAGAATTAAACTTAATTATTAAATTATCTTACGAGCGAGGAACTAACAATGACAACCAGTGAACTATTAAAACAATATCGTTTGCGCGCTAACAAGACCCAAAAGGAATGGGTCGGCAATACCGTCAGTCCCTCCTTTTATTCTAAGGTAGAAAAAGGACTCAATCACATCTCAGCTGATAACTTAATTGACCTGCTTGATCACAACGGAATTTCGGCTGCGAATTTTTTTAGCGAACTAAGACCCAAAAGAAAGTTGCAGTATGAACGCGAACGAGAACTGATAAATTTGCTAGTCAATGCTTATTATCAAAATTCAAACAGTAAATTTGAACAACTAAAACGTGTAATTGAACTCGAAAAATTGCCTCATCAAAATAACTTATTTACCTTGGCTAAAAGCTTGTCCGCTCTTGCAAAAAGCAATATTGAAAAATTAGATGATGAAACGAAAGCAATTATCAAAAGAGAAATTTTCAGCCTCAGAGGTTTTGACAAGCAATCCTTAGCCATATATTGTGCTTTTATGCAACTTTATAATATTGATGATAACTTACTGATCGCTAGAAAAATTGTTAGTCAGTTTCAAAACAGCACTGATGTTGAAATACAAAAAAGAATTTTAGGAATTATCGGCAATTTGTTATTTTTATGTATCGAAAACAAACGCTACGACGAGACAAAGCCTTTTGTAAAAGTTGCAAATAATATTTCCACTATACCAGAATTATGCTTTTATAAAGATGTTTTACTAGTACCAATTAATTTGCTCAACTACCATTTCACTAAAGAACCATCTTATATTGATAACTGTTTGAAGGCAATTGATTTTCTTTCATTTATAGGTATGCCTGCGTATAGCAAAGAGCTAACTAAATTTTTTTCAGAAAACAAGTAATCAATTAGTTGAAAAGTCATATTTGAGCAAAAATATCAAATATGACTTTTTTATATTATTTTAATATTTTACAAATATACTAAACTTGTATAGATAAAATAAGGAGAGGGATAAACTGCCGTGAATTTTCAAAATAAAAAGATTAAATTACTTACTCTTTTTTTGGTTGCCTGCCAAAGTGTTTTGTTTGCTTTGCTGGCGGCTTTTTTTATCGGACGAAACTATAACTACGCTATTAGCGACTATCCCAATGTGCCCAAAACAACTTTTTACCTTAAAAATGTTGCAGACACACAGCAAAACAAAGTCTTGAACTTTCTCGCCGAACAAGCGATCAAGAATAAGTTAGTAATCGTTCGCGCAGATCAAAGTGTAGGTCAAAATGGCAGCATTCAAGAAACCCAGCTTGGTATTATGGGAGATGTTGATAAGCATCCCTTACCATTAACCTTTGCTGGTCATACCATTATTAGACCCGAAACTTTGAAAAAGCTGCTGCAATCTCCAGATACACAAACTATTGGCAATGCACTAGATTACAAAAGCATTGCCAAAACACCAAATTTCGCTGGTGGGCAGCATCTGACAGTCTTCAAGCTTGAAGATCTGGTCAAACAGAACCACAGCATCAATGGCACCTACCAAGTGATTGGGCTTAGCGGCAAACAGCAGGTTAGTTTTTTAACGGGACTGGCAAAGTGCACCCAGAAATCTAGAAAACAGTTGCAGATGAAATTAAGCGGCTTGGGAGTAGAACAGAGTATGATGCCAACTATCTTGTTGACTGGGTTAGCCTTGAACATTCTGGGGCTTTTGGTTCTTTTCTTGCTCAATCTTCTGCAGTCACTAGCACTTTTAGGCGATCTGGTTTTGTTGGGCTGGTCAAAAGTCAACTTTTTATTGCGACTTTACCTGCCTTATGTCATTACCGCATTCGCGATGAGCATTGTTACTGTACCGCTTGGCACTATCATTTCCGGCAAGTACCTGTCCTTATGGTCGCTATTTTTTACAGTCAATCTCATAAGTACTGCACTTGTCATACTGTTAGCCCTGCTCGCCAGCTCTCTAGTAATGAATATGTCCTTTCTTGACATCTTAAAGCATAAGTTTCCGCGCAAAGCGTTACTCTCATTATCAATTTTAGGCTATATACTACTAAGTGCCAGCATTATTTTTGGTTCTTACGCCCTCGATGGGCCGCTACAAACACTTAATAACACTTATCAAATGTCCAAAAGTTGGCAAGATGTTTCACATCTAACCATTCTAAAAAGTTCCCAATTTAGCAAACAAAATCAAAGCAAGCAAGAGGCTTTCAAAAAAAGAAGTAGAGATTTCTATAAATGGTACAAGGATATTTATCAAGAAAATGGCGTATATCTTGTTGGTACAACTATTTATACCACCAAGATGATTGAAGATTTGGTAGCCGCTGGGACTAATATGCCCAGCAAAAGACCCTTCTTAAAACTGACGGTCTCCCCTAACTACTTGAAAGAATTAGGGATAACAGTCTCCACGAAAAAGCTGGAAGCTGCTGAACAAGGTAAACGTCTCTACCTACTTCCATCCTCGCTTTCACTCTCAACAACTACTAAATTTAAAAAATGGCTGCAAAAAGACGACACACAGTCGATTAGTCCGCAAGATACTCCTACCGTTTTTAACCAGCAGCGGCAATTTATCTTTGGTTCCTATCGACCACAAACAGATTTCTTCACTTGGGCAACTAAGACTGCAGAGCCCTTACGGATGAAACAGGCAATTATTTTGGTCGCAACGCCAGCTAACATGTCTTATTTTGAAAGTGACAACTTAAGTGCGCAGGGATTTGGCGGTCTTGCAAAATTTTCTACTAGTAAAATGTCCAATACAACCAAGAAAAAGATTTTTTCCAGCCCCCGAATTAGCCCCTATAAGCCTGCCTTTACCACTATCGGCAACTATATTAAAGGTATCCAAAAAGACCTTAGTTACACGCTCTATCTCTTTGGTATCGTGGGGATCATCCTTTTGGCTCTCTCATTGGTCATGATTTACGCTATTATTAAAATCTACCAAGTATCTCAACAGGAACTTTTCAATATCAAAAAATTCTTAGGTTACAGCATTTATAGTATTTACACCAAGCCGCTAGCTTTTTTGAGCATCACTTTTGTAGTTGAATTGCTGACAACCATTTTTATCCGTTCAAAAGCCGGAACATTGGTTATTATTATTAAATTCATCATACAAATATTATTTTGTTTGCTTTACTTGCGGCAAAGCAGCACCAAGCAGCTGTTATACAGCTTAAAGGAGGAATAACCATGGCCCAAGCAATTGTTAAACTCGAACAAGTTACGAAAAAATACGGCAAACGGACCATTCTCAACCATTTTTCAATGACCGTTAATCATGGCGATTTTGCTGCCCTGATTGGTCCGTCAGGCTCTGGCAAATCAACCATTTTGAACATCATCGGGCTACTGGAGCAGTTCGATAGCGGATCCTACCTTTTAAATAACAAGGCTGCACCGGGGGTTAACAGCAGAAAAGCAACTTTGGCGAGACGCAATGATATCAATTACCTCTTTCAGACGTTTGCGCTCGTTTCCAACATGACCGTGCGGCAGAATCTCAAGTTGGCTCTAAACTTTAGCCGCGTTCCCAAAAATAAAACTGACAAACAAATTGCAGACATTTTGGCAGAAGTCGGATTGCAAAACCGGCTGGATGATACGGTTGCAACAATGTCAGTTGGTGAAAAGCAACGCGTTGCGTTAGCACGTGCATTTTTAAAGCCCGGTGAGCTAATCCTTGCCGATGAGCCGACTGGCTCGCTTGACCCACAACTTGCTCTTCATGTGCTGAAATTGATCCAAAAATTGCAGCACGAGCACCATAAAACTATCATCATGGTCACTCATGATATGAAACTGGCCCAGGCAGCAGACTACCAAATTGTACTCACAAAGGGGCAATAATTAACGAAGGTTAATGCAGAATGCCGTAAGAAATTAACTAACCAAAAAGACATATTTGCTATTTTTCAAATATGTCTTTTTGCGCTTCTGCTATAACAAGGAATATAACTTATATCTTATTTAACAATTTCTGTAGCTTTTAAAATTGCAGACTGTAATACTAAAGTTATACGAAAAATAACTTATAAGCTATTAATTATCAAAAGCAGCAATAAGCTTTTAAATTAATGATTATTACCTTTACTTTCCCCCTTCGAACTGAAGATTAATCTTTTTATGTCATGACAAAATATTTTGTTCTTCATTGGCTAACTATTTTGCACTAAGTCTGTTTACATTTTCGCTCTAAAAATTATCCACATTTTGCAATTAACATGATTTTCCACACTTTTATCCACAATCTACAAGCTGTTTAAAATTTTATGCACAGTATGTGGATATATTGTCACCCAAGAATGCTCTTTTACTGTCATAGCAGTATAAAATTTCCACAAATTTATTGTACATAAATAATTAATTAGCAAAATTCAGCATTTTTTTGTGCATTTTCCCTATTAATCTATCCACAACTTGTTAATTCTGAATTAATGTTGTTCACTTGTGGAAAACATTTTTATTAGATGGTAAAATATGTGTTGCTCAACGTAAGCGGAGGGAAATATTTTGTTTGATATTAATAAATTTTGGCATCATTTTATTAGCGAAATGCACGAACATTTTAATGAGGTAGCTTATAACGCCTGGTTTAAAAACACCAGGCCTCTTTCCTATAATAAGGAAACTCATGAATTGAAAATTGCAGTCCAAAATCCTGTAACCAAGGGATATTGGGAAAAAAATTTGGCGTCGCAATTAATTCAATCTGCTTACGGGTATGCCAATATTGAAGTTATGCCAGTTTTTCAAATTGAAGGTGATAAAAGTACAGAAAGACTAGTAACTCCAAAAGTGCAAACTCAAGTAGTTTCTGAGAATACCCGCCCACAAACAGATAATGCATTTGTGCGCAGCCTGAAACTCAATGAAAAATATACTTTTGACAACTTTGTTCAAGGTGAAGGAAACAAATTAGCAGCAGGTGCTGCCTTGGCAGTAGCTGATAGTCCCGGTAGCTTTTATAATCCCCTTTTTATTTTTGGTGGTGTCGGTTTAGGAAAAACGCACCTGATGCAGGCTATTGGCCATCAAATGCTGGCTGAGCGCCCCAATGCAAAAGTCGTTTACATCCAAAGTGAAACTTTCGTTAATGACTTCATTAACTCAATTAAGAACAAAACTCAGGATCAGTTCCGCGCTAAATACCGCACATGCGATTTATTATTAGTTGACGATATTCAATTTTTTGCAAAAAAAGAAGGTATTCAGGAAGAATTTTTCCATACATTCGAAACGCTTTACAATGACCAAAAGCAGATAGTCATGACAAGCGACCGGCTTCCAACCGAGATACCAGATCTGTCCGAACGTTTGGTATCAAGGTTTACCTGGGGCCTACAGGTTGAAATCACCCCACCCGACTTAGAAACCCGAATTGCAATTTTACGCAAAAAAGCTGAAGCCGAAAACTTAACTATTGATGACAATACTTTAGACTATATCGCTTCTCAAGTTGATACCAACATCCGTGAACTTGAAGGTGCTTTAGTAAAAGTCCAAGCACACGCCACAATTGAACATGAAGACATTAATGTCAATCTAGCGCGTGAGGCGCTGGCTGATCTCAAATTAGTCCAGAAAAATCAGGGCTTGCAAATCTCTAAAATTCAAGAAGTAGTTGCAAATTATTTTCAAACTTCAACGCATGAATTAAAAGGTAAAAAGCGTGTACGCCAAATTGTGGTACCACGACAAATAGCAATGTATTTGTCCCGTGAACTAACGGATTCCAGTCTTCCTAAAATTGGCCAGGAATTTGGTGGTAAGGATCACACAACCGTTATGCATGCTTATGAAAAAATCAGCCGGGAAATAAAAACTAATTCCGATATTAAGACCGCTGTCTTTGATTTAAAGCAGATGCTTGACCGCTAAAAGTTATTCACTGTGGAAAAATAGCAGAGTTGTACACATTTTCTTAACCGCAATAATTACGTTATTTTAAGGCTGTGATAACTTTTCAACAGAAGTCACAAGACCTACTAATACTACTAATTAAATATATAATTAATATAAAAGAAATAGACAAAATAACAGGAGGCTCCAAATGAAATTTACCGTAAACAGAAATCTTTTTCTAGACAATTTAAACAATGTAATGCATGCCATTTCTTCCAGAGCAACTATCCCTATTCTCAGTGGAATTAAGCTTAACTTATCTGAAGATGAATTACTCTTAACTGGTAGTGATACTGATATTTCAATAGAAATTAAAATTCCGGTTAGTGAAGATCTAACTGTGGGCTCTACCGGCTCAATTGTGTTGCCAGCACGCTTTTTTAGTGAAATTATTAGACGATTACCTGGAAAAGAATTTTCTTTAGAAGTTAAAGAAAGCTTTCAAACTCAAATTATCTCTGAAAATAGTGAGTTTACAATTAATGGTTTAGATGCCAATAACTACCCAAGATTACCGGAAATTCCTGACGAGTCCTCTTTTGTTATTTCGGGGAAAACTTTCCGCGAAATTATCAATGAAACTCAATTTGCTGTTGCAACTCAAGAAAGCCGCTTAGTATTAACGGGAGTGCATTTTACTTTTAGCCCAGATAAGATTCATGCTGTAGCCACCGATTCCCATAGGTTGTCCAGCCGGGCCTTAGCTTTAGAAAATGGTCCGCAATCCAAGACTGATCTGATCATTCCTGGAAAAAGCTTGCTTGAGCTTGCTCGGATTATTGGTGAAACTAATCCTGAAATTAGAGTATGTCCGGGAGAAAATCAGGTTCTTTTTGAAATCGGCAATATTCTGTTTTATTCACGTTTACTTGAAGGCAGCTACCCTGATACTGAGCGCCTAATCCCAACAGATAGCACAACAATTGTGGAATTTGATTTAATGGAACTTTCCAGCGCACTAGATCGGGCAAGTTTACTGACACATGCTGGACGCAATAACGTAGTTGATTTAACTCTTGATGTCGACAAGCAAATTGCCAAATTGTCTGGTGAGTCCGCTGAAATTGGTAATGTTGAAGAAGATGTCAGCTTTAAAAAGCTGACAGGTAAAAATCTGAAAATTTCATTTAATCCAGATTATTTGCGTGATGCCTTGAAAGCTTCAGTAACTGATTCGGTTGTGATGTCATTCACGCAACCGCTGCGACCATTTACGGTCAACCCAGATAAAAGCGCTATTGATTTTGTCCAACTGATTACCCCAGTTAGAACATTTTAATCATTAAATTGAGCATAAATAAAAAGTCATCATTTGATGGCTTTTTTTAGAGCCAACTTTTTATAATCGACCGAAAATGCTTGTCAGTTTATTTTTAATGTCATTTACTATGAATTGTTTATTTAAAAAAAAGCCGTTTATATGGCTTTATACGGGCTTTTAGTTGTTTTTTACTTGTGAAACGAATATACTTATTATAGGTATTTAAAGTGGTGAAGGTGGTTATGATCAAAGAGTTTAAGTTAACGAGTGAGTACATCACTCTAGGGCAATTTTTAAAAGAAGAAAGTATCATTTCTTCTGGTGGTCAGGCTAAGTGGTACCTGCAAGATAATCCAGTTTTACTGAATGGGGTCAAAGAACAAAGACGCGGCAAGAAATTGCACTCTGGTGACAAGCTTGAAGTAAACCAAGAAACTTATGAATTGCGGTAGCATTAAATGTATCTCAAGCATTTTATTGCACAAAATTACCGTAATCTGCAGCAGTTTGAGGTTGATTTTGATCCCAACGTCAATATTTTCATAGGTCAAAACGCGCAGGGCAAAACTAACTTACTCGAAGCAATTTACTTTTTGGCTTTAACACGTTCTCACAGAACTAGTAATGACAAAGAATTAATTGCTTTTGGTCAAGATTATGCCAATGTATCTGGTCATGTATATAAAAGCCAAATTGACTTATCTCTGCGGGTTCTAATTACTAAAAAGGGTAAAAAAGTTTGGGTTAATCGGATTGAACAAGCGAAGTTGTCCAAATATGTGGGACAATTGAACGCTATTTTATTTTCTCCAGAAGATTTAGATTTGATTAAAGGCGCACCTAGTCTGAGAAGACGTTTTATGGATCAGGAATTTGGGCAAATTAGTGCAGAATACCTCTATTTTGCTGGCAAGTACAAGCAAGTCTTGCAGCAAAAAAATAATTACTTAAAGCAATTAGCAAAGGGTGATGCACACGATACCATGTTCTTGGAAGTTTTATCTGATCAATTGGCCGGAGTTGCAGCAGAAGTAGTTGTTCGCCGTTTTCAATTCCTAAAAAGCTTAGATGAGTACGCTCAAGATGCCTATAATCACATTAGTACCGGTGCAGAAAATTTGCAGGTAACTTACCAACCGTCAGTTAAGGAAATAACAGAAAAAGATAGTGTTGAAGAAGTTTATCATAAGTTACTGACTAACTTCCAAAAAAATCAGAAGGTTGAAATTCTCAAAGGTACTACTTTGAGTGGTCCTCACAGAGATGATATTGAGTTTACACTTAATGGTAAAGATGCGCATTTGTATGGTTCTCAAGGGCAGCAAAGAACCATAGCGCTCAGTCTTAAACTGGCCGAAATACAGCTTGTGCACCAGATAACTGCTGAATATCCATTATTGCTGCTTGACGATGTTATGAGCGAACTTGATCATAAACGACAAAGTGCCTTACTTAATTACATTCACGGCAAAACACAAACATTTATTACGACAACAGATCTTGCGGGTATTTCCTGGGAAATAATTAAAAAACCGAAAATATACCAAATTAAATCTGGACAAATTTATTTAGAAGAGGGGAAATTGCATGGCAGATAATGAAAAAGAAAATCTCAATCAAATTAAGCAATATGAAAAAGAAGCCGATAAATATAATGCCAGTCAGATTCAAGTCTTAGGCGGACTTGAAGCAGTTCGTAAGCGTCCAGGAATGTATATTGGTTCTACCAGTTCTCAGGGCTTGCACCATTTGGTTTGGGAAATAATTGATAATGGTATTGATGAAAGTCTAGCCGGTTTTGCTACTAAAATTGAAGTCACTATCAATGAAGACGGCAGTGTTACTGTTCAAGATGATGGTCGTGGTATTCCGGTAGATATTCAAAAGAAAACTGGCCGACCAGCTCTTGAAACTGTTTTTACTGTTTTACATGCCGGTGGTAAATTTGGCGGTGGCGGCTATAAGGTTTCTGGTGGTTTACACGGAGTAGGTGCGTCAGTCGTTAATGCTCTTTCAACCAAACTAGACGTTACGACTATGCGTGACGGTAAAAAATATTTTATTGATTTTAGCCGTGGCCGTGTAGTTGACGAAATGAAAATGATTGGGACAGTTCCATTATCTGAGCATGGTACTATCGTCCATTTTTTCCCAGATCCAGACATTTTTACTGAAACCACTTCATTTGATGATAAGATCCTCAAAAACCGTATCCGTGAGTTAGCCTTTTTAAATAAGGGCCTGAAATTAACGTTTACAGATAAGCGTAAAGAAAGCGCGGAAACCGATGTTTATCACTATGAAGGCGGAATCCAGGAATACGTTTCATTCTTAAATCGTGATACAGAAGTATTATTCAATGAGCCGATTTATGTAGAAGGTAACGATAACGATATCAACGTTGAAGTTTCTTTGCAGTATACAAAAGGCTATAAAACAACGTTAATGACCTTTGCCAATAATATCCATACTTATGAAGGCGGAATGCACGAAGCAGGATTCAAGACAGCCTTAACGCGGGTAGTTAATGATTATGCCCATAAGACCAAGTTATTAAAAGATAGTGATGATAATCTTTCAGGGGAAGATATTCGTGAAGGAATGACTGCTGTTGTTTCGGTTAAGCACCCTAATCCGCAATTTGAAGGTCAAACTAAGACCAAATTAGGAAATTCGGACGCTCGAACAGCCGTTGATCACGCTTTTTCTGAAACCTTCAACCGTTTCTTAATGGAAAATCCGCAAGTTGGCCGGAAGATTGTTGAAAAAGCACAACTGGCTGAACGTGCTAGAACAGCTGCTAAACGTGCGCGTGAAATGACACGTAAGAAATCCGGATTGGAGATCGCTAATTTACCTGGTAAGTTAGCTGACAACACTAGTAATGACCCCAGCATTTCTGAATTATTTATAGTCGAGGGTAATTCGGCTGGAGGCTCTGCTAAACAAGGTCGGTCAAGATTAACACAGGCGATTTTGCCAATCCGTGGTAAGATTTTGAACGTTGAAAAAGCGTCAATGGATAGAATTTTGGCTAACCAAGAAATTAGGTCACTGTTTACAGCTTTAGGAACCGGTTTTGGCG
Organism: Lactobacillus sp. W8093; assembly: GCF_016100925.1. Taxonomy (NCBI): domain Bacteria; kingdom Bacillati; phylum Bacillota; class Bacilli; order Lactobacillales; family Lactobacillaceae; genus Lactobacillus; species Lactobacillus sp. W8093. The sequence goes on from NZ_JACFRL010000002.1 coordinate 155,912, forward strand.
CAGATTTTGATGTGTCTAAGGCACGTTATCACAAATTAATCATTATGACAGATGCCGATGTCGATGGGGCTCATATTCGGACACTGCTCTTGACCCTCTTTTACAACTATATGCGGCCGATGATTGAAAAGGGCTACGTTTATATTGCACGTCCGCCTCTATATCAAGTGCGCCAAGGCAAAGTGGTCAGATATTTAGATACCGACGAAGAATTGCATGATTACCTGGGCAGTTTGCAGCCGAGTCCCAAACCGTTGGTACAACGTTATAAGGGATTAGGTGAAATGGATCCTGAACAATTATGGGATACGACTATGAACCCTGAGAATAGACGGCTTGACCGTGTTAGCCCGGAATATGCTAAAAATGCCGATGAGGTTTTCGAATTGTTGATGGGTAATGAAGTAGGACCACGGCGCAATTTTATTGAAACTAACGCTAAATACGTTGAAAACTTGGATGCATAGGAGGTTTAAATGGATAACGACAATCAAGGTCAAGATCACAGAATAAGAAACGTTGATTTGACCAGCGTAATGAATAGTTCATTCTTGGATTATGCCATGTCCGTTATCGTCGCACGGGCTTTACCCGATGTGCGTGATGGCTTAAAGCCGGTTCAACGCCGGATTTTATATGGTATGAGTGAACTAGGTGTTACACCAGATAAACCATACAAGAAGTCTGCCAGAATTGTAGGGGAGGTTATGGGTAAATTCCACCCTCACGGCGATTCCTCAATTTATTTGGCAATGGCTCATATGGCCCAAGACTTCAGCTACCGCTATATGCTCGTTGACGGACACGGCAATTTTGGTTCGGTTGATGGTGATGAGCCCGCCGCAATGCGTTACACTGAGGCGCGCATGAGCAAAATAGCCGTTGAAATGCTGCGGGATATCAATAAAAACACTGTCAATTGGCAACGTAATTATGATGATTCTGAAAATGAACCGGTAGTATTGCCGGCTAGAATACCAAATCTTTTAGTTAACGGTACTAGCGGTATTGCGGTTGGTATGACTACCAATATTCCGCCACACAACCTTTCAGAAGTGATTAAGGGACTGCACATGCTAATGAACAATCCTGCTGTCACTACTAAAGAACTGATGAAGGCAATCCCAGGTCCTGATTTTCCTACAGGTGGAACGATCATGGGTCGCGGCGGCATATATCGCGCCTATGAAACTGGTCGCGGCAATATTGTTGTCCGTGCTAATACCAATATTGAAACTGAAAAAAGTGGCCGTGAAAGAATAGTCGTCACTGAAATACCATACTTGGTTAATAAAGCTGAACTGGTTAAGAAAATTGCTGATTTAGCGCGTGCGAAGACAATTGATGGTATTACTGGTGTGCGTGATGAATCAGATCAAACGGGGATGAGAATTACTATTGATATCCGCCGTGATGCCAGCGCTAGTGTGGTTTTAAATAACTTGTTTAAACTGACGCAAATGCAGGCTAACTTTGGTATGAATATGGTAGCAATCGTCGATGGCGCACCGCACTTTTTAAGCCTCAAGCAGATGCTGCAATATTATTTGGAGCACCAAGAAGATGTTGTTACCCGTAGAACTAAATTTGAATTAGCCAAAGCCGAAGCTAGAGCACACATTCTTGAAGGTCTCCAAATTGCCCTTGATCATATTGACGAAATCGTCCACATCATTCGGCAGAGTCAATCAAGTGATATTGCTAAAGCTGCCTTAATCAGTCGTTTTGGTCTTGATGACAAGCAGTCACAAGCCATTTTAGACATGCGCTTGGTACGGTTAACTGGTCTTGAGCGTGACAAGGTTGAAGCTGAATATAAGGAATTACAAGCTAAAATTGCCGACTATAAGGATATTTTGGCAAAGCCGGAGCGCATTAACGAAATAATCTACAATGAATTGCTGGATATTCAAAAGCGCTTTGGTGATGATCGGCGGACTAAGATCGGTGCCAGTGAAGTTGTTTCAATTGAAGATGAAGATTTAATTGAAAAACAAGATGTTTTACTGACCTTAACTCATAGTGGCTACATTAAGCGGATGCCAATTACTGAATTTAAGACCCAAAATCGTGGTGGTAAAGGTATTAAGGGCATGGGCGTTAAAGACGGTGACTTTATTGCCAACCTCATATACTCCAGTACCCATGATATGCTGCTGTTTTTTACCAACAAGGGCAAAGTTTATTCGAAGAAAGCCTATGAAATTCCGGAATTTGGCCGTACAGCCAAGGGTCTCCCGATAGTCAACTTATTGCAACTGGAAAAGGGCGAAAAGATCCAAACGATTGTTAATATTCCTGAAGATGCGGATGACCAATACTTATTCTTCATTACAAAGATGGGGACGGTCAAACGGACACATGTCAGTGAATTTGGCAATATCCGCAATAGCGGTTTAATTGCTTTAACCTTGCGTGATGGCGATGAGTTGAATAATGTCTTGGCTACTGATGGCAAACAAGATATTTTAATCGGTACTCACTTAGGTTATGCCGTGCGCTTTAATGAGCAGACAGTTCGTGCAATGGGCCGGACAGCAGCCGGTGTTCGCGGAATTAATTTACGCGAAAATGACTATGTGGTTGGCTCTGGCGTTATTAAGAATAGCGATGAAGTGTTAGTCATTTCAGAAAAAGGCTACGGCAAGAGAACAGCAGCTGCCGAATACCCAACTAAAGGTCGCGGCGGAAAAGGTATCAAGACTGCAAATATTACCGAGAAAAATGGTCCACTCTCTGGTGTGACAGTGATTGATGGCAGCCAGGATATCATGGTGATTACTGATGATGGTATCATGATCCGCTTTAAGACAAAGGATGTTTCTCAAACAGGGCGCAGCACTTTGGGTGTTCGCTTGATCAAAGTTAATGACAACAATAAAGTTGCCAGTCTTGCGGTAGTTCCTGCCGAAGAAGATCAAGAAGTCGCTGCTGAAGAAACTGAGGACGAACAGGATTAACTACTAAAATAAAATTTTAAAAAATTAGCAAATTATTTAACGTATTTATTAGTAAGAGATGAAAATTTCTTAGTGGATCACGTGAAGATAGTTTGGTAATTTTTTATTTATGTGCTAGAATTAGAGATTGCGAGTAATAAACTTCATTACTCCTTGTTCTTGATTTTTAGCAAGAACCATTTAGTCCAGAAGGAGGTGCACTAGTATGACAACTACTAAGTACGAAATAACTTATATTATCAAGCCTGACATTGATGAAGAATCAAAAAAGGCGTTGGTTGAAAACTACGATAAAGTTATTACCGATAATGGTGGTACGATGGTTGAGTCAAAAGACTGGGAAAAGCGTCATTTCGCATATGAAATTAATAAATATCGTGAGGGATTATATCACGTTATGACTTTCACTGCTGATAACGCTGACGCAGTTAACGAATTTGACCGTTTATCCAAGATTGATACTGCCGTTTTACGTTCAATGACTGTTAAAGTTGGATAATTAAGAACAAAAACGTTATCGTTTTCGTGATTTAGGAAAGGAAGGACCTAAAGTATGATTAATCGAGTTGTACTTGTTGGCCGTTTAACACGTGATCCTGAATTACGTACTACTGGGAGTGGAATCTCGGTTGCTACGTTTACTCTTGCCGTCGATCGTCAATATACTAACGCTCAAGGTGAGAGAGGTGCAGATTTTATCAGTTGTGTCATTTGGCGCAAAGCAGCAGAAAATTTCTGTAATTTTACGTCTAAAGGTTCACTTGTTGGTATTGATGGCCGAATTCAAACCAGAAACTACGATAATAAAGACGGGCAAAGAGTATATGTAACGGAAGTTATCGTTGATAATTTCTCATTGCTTGAATCACGTAAAGATCGTGAAGCCCGTGGTCAAAATGGTGGTTACACACCAAATAATAATGGTAATTATGGTAATCAAAATACCAATAACAACCCTAATATGGGTACGCCAAACCAGAACAATGGCCTAGATAATACTCAGGATCCATTTGCCGGTTCAGGCGATACCATTGATATTTCTGATGATGATTTACCATTCTAAATTGATAGAAAGGACCTAGGATATGGCTCAACAAAGAAGAGGCGGCGCCCATCGTCGTCGTAAGGTTGACTACATTGCTGCCAACCATATTGATTACGTTGACTACAAGGACGTTGATTTGTTGAAACGTTTTATCTCCGAAAGAGGTAAAATCTTACCACGTCGTGTCACTGGCACCAGCGCTAAGAACCAACGTAAAGTAGCTAAGGCAATTGAAAGAGCTCGCATTATGGGCTTGTTGCCATTTGTTACTGAAGACTAATAAAAGCAACTAACTAACAGGAATTAAGTAGTGCTACTGAATACTTAATATCAAAATATAGACTGTTAATGAGATAAATCTCGAGATTAAGCTTACTTAATTTCGAGATTTTATTTTACCTAAAACAGGATCGCAGTAATTTAACAATAGTGCAGGACGTGAAATTAGAGTAACTGAAACTGACATAGTGATATTTTTAACCTTAATATTGGGGAGTTTCTTATCCAGTCAATCCAATGTATAATAATAATGATGTATTATACATTAATTTAGGAAGGACCTTACATGAAAGATTTTTTACGTAAGCTTGAATTTCCTGCTTTTATTAAAGATTCCAGACTAACAGCTTCTGTTATTATCATCTTAGCCTTGTCGCTTTTAGGCAGCATCGTTGCCATGATTATGAGCCCATTATTTGGCTTGGCTATGGTCTTGATCTTTATTTTGACTGTGGCGTGTGTTGTTTATGGCGCATATATCTTAGCTGGCAATGCGAATAACTTTGCTGTCAGTTTATCTTATCGGATTAAGCGCAGCGAGCAAGAAGCAATGATTAAAATGCCTCTGGGCATTTTGCTATATGATAAGGATCGCCAAATTCAGTGGGCGAATCCTTACTTACAACTCTATTTAAAAAATGAAGAATTAATTGGTCATACAATAGCCGCGGTTGACCCAGAACTAGATAAATTAATTGATGAATCATTAAAGGCAAAAACTGCCGAAAATCATATAGTAAATTGGGATGGTCATCAATTTGAAATGGTTATTCAGGACAATCTCGGCGTTGTCTATTTGCTTGACATTACGCGTTATGCCAAAATTGAAGAACGCTATCAGAATGAATTATTAGCCATCGGACAAATATTTATTGATAATTATGATGAGTTAAGTGAAACAATGCATGATCAAGAGCTGACCGCTACCAGTGCTTATGTGCAAAATACTCTGAGTGATTATGCGAAAAAATTCAACGCCTATCTTAAGCGTATCGACGAAGATCATTTTTTGCTTTTGCTTCATATGCAAGATTTGACTCAGATGGAAAAAGATAAATTTTCTGTTTTGGATAAAATACGCTTGGAAACAAGTCGTAATAATACCCCTTTGACGTTGTCTATTGGAATTGCCTTTGGTAGTAGTTTGATTACCGAATTAGCTGATCAGGCGCAATCTAACCTTGACTTGGCACTGGGTCGGGGCGGCGATCAGGTTGTTCTTAGCCAGCCAGGAAAGGCTGCCCGTTTCTTTGGTGGTAAATCTAATCCGATGGAAAAGAGAACCAGGGTCAGAGCCAGAATGGTTTCACAAGCAATTAGCGAGCTTTTTAAAGAAGCGGATCGCGTTTTTGTAGTTGGTCATGCCAGCCCAGATATGGATTCGGTTGGTAGTGGGATAGGTGTTGTCAAAATCGCCCGTTTGCACCATGTAAAAGCTAATTTTGTCCTAGATGTCAATAAAACCAACTATGATGTCAGTCGTTTAGTTGCGAAAATGGCAAAAGTAAAGGGAGATAATGATATTTTCATTTCCCCAGATGATGCACTAAATGAGTTGACTGCCAAGTCAATGCTGGTCATGGTTGACCATTCGAAATACTCTATCACATATTCAAAAGAATTATACGAACGGCTTAGAGACAGAATTATTGTGATTGATCATCACCGACGCGGCGAGGAATTTCCGGAAAATCCAATGCTGACATACGTTGAGCCTTATGCATCGTCAGCTTGTGAGCTGGTAACTGAAATGGTGGAATACCAGCAGCCTAGTTCTGGTAAGCGCGTTTTAACAGATCTTGACGCTACGGCAATGCTGGCAGGAATTACGGTTGATTCCAAAGAATTTTCATTGCGTACGGGTACTAGAACGTTCGATGCGGCCAGCTATTTACGTTCAATTGGTGCAAGTACGATGGGTGTTAGCGAGTTGCTAAAAGAAGATATTGATAGTTTTCTGGAACGCACTCGTCTTGTCAGCAGCTTACAGATGATCAAGCCTAAGATGGCTGTTTTATGCGGACCTGATGACAAGGAAATAGATCCAATTGTTACTGCTCAGGCTGCGGATACTGCTCTGGATTTGGAAAACGTTGAAGCTAGTTTTGCTATTACTCGGCGTGACAAAGATACAATTGGTATATCAGCCCGTTCAATGGGTGATATTAATGTCCAAGTGATAATGGAAAAACTCGGCGGCGGCGGTCATCTGTCTAATGCTGCCACCCAAATTAAAGGGATTACTGTTAAGGATGCACTTGCCAAATTACTTGATGCAGTGAATACTTATGAACAAGAAAATGAATAAAAGGAGAGCACAATGAAAGTTATTTTTACTAAAGATGTTAAAGGTCGCGGTAAACGTGGAGAAGTTAAAAATGTTCCTGATGGTTATGCCCAAAACTTTTTATTTAAAAGAGGATTAGCTAAAGCAGCTACCAAAGCTAACATGCACACTTTGGAAAGAGTAGCTGCTAATGAAAAAGCAGCATACGAAAGTGAAAAGGCCGAAGCTGAAAAAATCAAGTCTGAACTTGATAAGGATGAAACAATTGTTAATTTCAAATCTAAGGCCGGTTCTGACTCAAAGTTATTCGGTTCGATCTCAGGAAAAAAGATTGTGGAAGGCTTGGAGCAGCAATTTGGTATTAAAATTGACAAGCGCAAATTGAACCTGCCTGAACCGATTAAATCATTGGGCTACACTAATGTACCGGTTAAGTTATTCAAGGGCGTAGAAGGCAAAATTCGCGTTCATATTACTGAACAGGATTAGCCCTGAAATAGATTCTGATAAAAAGTGGGCGTGATTAATGGATAATATTGTCTCACAGCAAATACCGCACGATGATGAGGCGGAAAAGGCAGTTTTAGGTGCAATTTTTATTGATCCTGATGCAATTGCTGATGCGAGTGCAGAGGTTCAACCCGACGATTTTTATAAAAAGGCCAATCAGCTGGTTTTTCAGGCTATGCTTGATCTATCTGATCGTGAGGATGCAATCGACCCGTTAACTCTGCAAGATGAATTAACTAAGAAAAATCAACTAGACGATATTGGCGGTATTGCTTACGTTTCTGAATTAGCTATGGCAACACCAACAGCTGCCCATGTCACTTATTATGCTAAAATCGTTCATCGGAAGGCGCTGCTGCGGCGGCTTATTTCTGCCAGCCAAAAAATTATAACGAATGCAATGCAGGATTCTGATGATGTTACTGACATTTTAGATAACGCCGAAAGCGAGATCATGAATGTTTCATCAGAAAATAATGCCAATGGTTTTCGCAATATCAAGGATATTGTTAATTCAGCTATTGATGAAATCAATGATATTCCAGAAGATGGCAACATGGTTACGGGACTGCCCACTGGATTTGTTGAGCTTGATAAAATGACTACTGGTTTTCACGATGATGAACTGGTAATTGTGGCTGCCCGTCCCGGAGTAGGTAAGACTTCTTTTGCGCTTAACGTGGCGCAATATGTAGGCTTGCACACAGATAAAACAGTGGCAATGTTTTCTTTGGAAATGAGTGGCGAACAGCTGGTTCAAAGAATGCTGGCATCAGAAGGCTTGATTAATTCGCAACATTTGCGAACTGGTCAACTGGATGAAGATGAATGGCCTAAATTGGTTGCAGCTTCGGGTTCTTTAGCAACAGCCAGCATTTACATTGACGACACTCCCGGTATTAAAATGAGTGAAATTAGAGCGCAGGCACGCAGGCTCGCCAAAGAAAAAGGCAATTTGGGATTAATAGTCATTGATTACTTGCAGTTAATTGAAGGTCCTCACAGTGAATCACGTCAGCAGGAGGTTTCAGCTATTTCACGGCAACTAAAGAAATTGGCCAAGGAGCTGCACGTGCCTGTGATTGCCTTGTCACAGTTATCGCGGTCAGTTGAACAAAGACAAGATAAGAGACCAGTTTTATCTGATATTCGTGAGTCCGGTTCAATTGAGCAGGATGCGGATATTGTTTCGTTTCTTTATCGTGATGATTATTATCGTGATGAGGAAGATGGTAATAAGGATAAAGAAGTGGCGGCAGAAGATGATAACGGTGAAGTGGAAGTTATTATCGAAAAGAACCGTTCAGGTAGTAGGGGAACAGTCAAGTTAATGTTTTCCAAACCGTATAATCGCTTTTCAAACCTCGATTATAGTCATGATCAGCCTAATGAATAATAAGTAATAAAAGTTGTGGTAATTTAGACTAAAATGCCACAGCTTTTTATTTTAATTGCATTTTTTAACAAAAAATAAAGCGTTTTTGATGACAATATTTTTACAACATTGTACTATTAAGGTGTGAATAGAAAATTTTCGCTAATTTTTTGGGAAAGGACCGATTAAGATGGCCGATAAAGGATTTAAAGACAAGGTAGCTGGCAAAGCTAAAGAAGTCAAAGGCAAGGTTCAACAAGCTGCTGGAGATGTTAAAGACAAGGCACAAGAAGCTACTGAAAACGTCAAAGATAAAGTTGATGACGTTAAGGATAAAATGAAGAAATAACTAGTTAATTAGTTAAATAAAAGAGGCTGGAAAAACATTTTAGTTTTCCAGCCTCTTTTTGGGTTACACATGAAACAATTTACTTTAATTTACGTAGAACACTTTCTGGTAGTTTAAGGTTCGGACGATCTGGGTCGTAAAATTCGTAAAACACTGGTGCTTTATTTGAATCGTTGCTTTTAGGATAAAGTTCATAATTGCTGGCCATCAAGGGCAAAGTCATATTCCTTTTATATGAATTCCAGATATTGCTCAAGACTTGGGTCAGCAATTTTCGCTCTTGGGGTTCAAGAGAGAGAAAGACGCGTCCAAACCGATATGTTCCCACTATTTTATTACTGGTTAATTGGTTTAATTCATCAATGTCATAATTTTCAAAGGCCTCAAATAGATCTGAAAAGGCAGTGCCTCTTTCTTGGTCAGGTATAGAATTATTAAAATTAATGAGCGCGTGTCTAATTACGCGACTGCCTGATGAGAGTCCGTCAGCTAAGGTAAAACTGTCTCTACCTACAGACCAGCGGCGCGGATCATGTTGGTTGCGCATTGGTACTGTACTTTTGACCACTAAAGTTTGTTCGGGATGATCAAGCATAGCACCAAAAATTGAACCATGAGGGATATAGGTTTTCATTTTAGACATTGAAGCGGTAAACCCAGAACTCGTATATACTTTATGGAAAAAGCCCGGTCCGTCAAAACTAATCGCTTTTATTACGCGGTTCTGAATTTCAGGCTCAACAGCGCTTAGAGCATATTGAGCAAAATTGCCGCCCTTTGAATGACCAAGTAAAAAAATCTTTTGGTTAGTAAATTTTTCTGCAATAGCGGTGAGATACTTGGCTGCGACATCTTGACCGTAAATTTCCGGCAGGTAATTCATGCCCATGTCTTCGTTTAAGCCAATCATGGTACCATCTGTTCCGCGAAAGGCAATGGCAATGGTATCTGAATCAAGCGAAAAGGTGGCAGCAGTGAATTGCAAGGGATGTGGGTCTTTTGCCAGTTTGTCTGTCCAATCTAAAATTTTAATATTTCCAATTCGGGGGCTTTCAGGTAATAAAAAAATTTCGGTCGCCGTTTCTGTATGCATTTGATGCTGGAAAGAGGGCAAATTGCGGAGTTTTTCTGCCACTTCTTTTAGTGTATGCCCGTTGGCAGAACTGTCAGCTGGTAAATAAGCAATAGATGATAGCAGTGAGGCATCAACACTGTTAAATGGTTTTTCAGAAAAAGTTAAATCACCACGCCAACGTAAATAGTCAAGGGAACCAGCCATAACATTTCTCCTTTCGAATAAAAACTTATATTAACATTGTAATAAGTAAAAGTAATTAGTAGCTAATTAATGCAAAAAAAACAATAGAATTAACTATTGCTTAAAGATTATTTGTACTATTTGTCTATACTGGCATAACTGATACGCTTAATATCAGGATATTTGCGTAGAGCCATAATAATATCATTTTCATCAATATTATTGTTAATAATACCATCTACAAAAAAGATAATTCGCTCGTCACTAACAAACAGTATCTTGACAGAAACATTTTCAACATGATTTGCTTCAAGCTCCTGCTCAATAGTGTGCAAAATATTCGGTTTATTGATGGCTTCTATCTGGATATTAAACCTGATATGCATGATGATTTTATCAATTATGGTATCATCGTGAAACATCATCTGGATAACAAAGAGCAAGGCAGTTGCTAAAATACCAATAAAGTATAAACCAGAACCAATTGCCATCCCGATAGCAGCTGTTGCCCAGATACCAGCAGCAGTTGTTAAACCGGAAATCTGTTGCTTTTTAATTAAAATTGTTCCGGCACCAATAAATGAAATACCTGAAACTATTTGCGCAGCAATTCTAGAAGGGTCCAAAGCAACGTCTGACATTTTTAATAAATCGCCAAAACCATACTTTGAAACTATCATAAATAGCGCGGAAGAAAAGGCAACTACAATATGTGTCCGCACTCCGGCACTTTTTCTTTGAATCGCACGTTCATAACCGATCAACGCTCCGCACAAAGAAGCTACTACAATTCTTAATAGCCATGGGAGTTCTGCGTTAATCGATGCTAAATTTGCCATTACATCCACTCCATTTCTAAATCTATTCTTATATTATACTCTTAAAAAAGTACGCCAAATATCAGTTATCACAAAAACTGGGAAAAAGTCAAAAAATGCTTGCGTAAACTAATAGAATATGTTTTAATTAATATCGTTGTCGAGATATGACAATGCTGACTTAGCTCAGTTGGCAGAGCACGTCATTAGTAATGATGAGGTCGGAGGTTCGAATCCTCTAGTCAGCATTATGTTATGCGATAAATTATTTAAAGCCTTTTAATCGGTACTTAGAAGTATTGATTGAAAGACTTTTTGCTTGTCTTAAACTAAAATGAAACATTTTTGAAAATATTGAAATGAATAAACAGAAACACACAAGTATTATTGTTAGGAAAATTTGTAATTTTAAAGAGTGGCAAAATGACTAAATAGCGGGTTTCATACCCGCTTTTTTTGTATTTGAGTGAATTTAGTTTGTGTGTTTTGTTATAATTAAGATAACTAATCTTTTAAATAAACGATAATTTTACTTAATTAATAGGGAGCTATTATGGATTCAAAGATGACTCTATCTGAAGAAGATATCAAAAATAGATACATCTCTCCAGCAATATTTGAGACTGCTAAATGGAATAAATCCGATTCATTAATGGAATATTCATACACTGATGGTCGTATTAATGTTGTTAATAATGTAGTTAAAAGAGGAAAACAAAAGCGAGTAGACTACTTATTACATTACAAGCCTAACTATCCATTAGCAGTTGTTGAAGCTAAAGATAGGAAAAATCATCCATCTCCTAGTGCAGGATTACAACAAGGTATAGATTATGCAAAAGATTTAAAAGTTCCTTTTGCTTATGCTTCAAATGGAGATGCTTTTGCTGAACATGACATGATCACAGGTACAGAAAGAACTCTTGAATTAGATGAATTTCCTACTAAAGAAGAACTTTGGCAGAGATATCAAAGGGAATTATCTTTAAGTCCTGAGCAAATCAAGGCAATAGAAGTTCCATTTTATTCTTCAAGAGATACTTATGCTCCAAGATATTATCAAAGGATCGCTATAAATAGGACTGTTGAAAAGATAGCTAACGGGCAACGAAGAGTTATGTTAGTTATGGCAACAGGAACGGGTAAAACCTATACAGCATTTCAGATAGTTTATCGATTGCTTAAAGCCGGGATTAAACATAGAGTATTGTATTTGGCTGATCGTAATATTTTAGTTGATCAAGCTATGAGTGATGATTTTGGTCCATTAAGTGGAAAAATAACTAAAGTTCAAGGCGGAAAATTGGATAGTTCTTATCCTATTCAATTTGCACTTTATCAGCAATTAGTAGGTAAAGAGGAAGATGCTGGACATGAACCATTTAGACAATTTAAACCAAATTTCTTTGATTTGGTAGTTATTGATGAAGCTCATCGTGGTTCAGCTAGAGCAGATAGTCAATGGCATAAGATTTTAGAGTATTTTGATGGTCCTAATGTAACCCATTTTGGTATGACAGCTACACCTAAAAGAGAAAAAGGGGCTTCAAATATTGATTACTTTGGAGAACCTATTTACACTTACTCACTTAAACAAGGGATTGAAGATGGTTTCCTTGCCCCTTATAAGGTAGTTAGAGTTAACTTAGATGTTGATGTTAATGGCTTTCATCCACTTAAAGGTGAAACAGATAAACACGGCCGAATTTTTGATAAAAAGCTCTATACTTCAAGTGATTTTGATAGATCATTAATAATTGAACAACGAACTGAACGAGTAGCTAAATATGTTAGTGATTATATGAAAGATAATAATAGTCGTTGGGATAAGTCAATTATCTTTTGTGAGGATGTCGAGCATGCAGAAAGAATGCGCCAAGCCTTTGTGAATGAAAATTCTGATCTAGTGGCACAAGATTCAAGATATGTCATGCAAATTACTGGCGATGACAAGGAAGGTAAGGCTCAATTAAGCAACTTTGAAGATGTAACTAGTAAATTTCCGACGATTGTGACTACATCTAAGTTATTGACCACTGGTGTTAATGTGAAAACTTGCAAGATAATTGTGTTAGATTCAAACATTAACTCAATGACAGAATTTAAACAAATTATTGGTAGAGGAACTCGACTTGATCCTGAACATGGAAAAGAATATTTTACTATTATTGATTTTCGTGGCGTTTCAAGATTATTTGCTGATCCAGCCTTTGATGGTGAACCAATTGAGATTGCCGATGGTAATAATAGTTCTGGTCATGATCGTAAAAATAGTGGTAGTGAAGTTAATGAAGGCTTACATACAAAATATGAAGTAAGTCATTCAGTTAAAGTATTAGGTGATCAAACACAGTATTTAGATGATCATGGTGATTTGATCACTACGTCATTAACGGACTATACAAAGAAAAATATTCTAGGTAAATATGCAACACTTGATAAATTTTTACAAGATTGGAATTCTGCTACTAAAAAACAAGAGTTACTTGATAGTTTAGAAGAGCATGGAATTCTTTACCAAGAAATTATGAAACAAGAAAATATTAAAGATCTAGATCCATTTGACTTAATTGTTCATTTAGCTTATAACCAGAAGCCATTGACGAAAGCTGAACGAATTAACAATGTTAAAAAATCAGGTTTGTTAGATAAGTATCAAGGTGCTGCTCGTGAAATATTAAATAAATTAATAGATAAGTACAAGAATAATGGAATTGCTGATCTGGAAAGTAATCAAGTGTTGAGCTTACCTGAATTTGATCAGTATGGTGGCGCAGTAAAAATTATGCTGACTTTTGGTGGTAAGAAAAACTATGAAAACATCATAAAGCAAATAAAAGAAAAAATTTATAGTTAGGGAGATATTTAATGGTTGGTACAACTCAGTTTGTTAAGAAAATTAGAGATATTATGCGAAATGATCCAGGGATTAATGGTGATGCACAGAGAATTGAACAACTATCCTGGATTTTATTTTTAAAGGTTTATGATGACCGTGAACTTATTTGGGAGATTAATCAAGATGATTATGAATCGATTATTCCTGAAGGGATGCACTGGCGTGAATGGGCTAAGGATAATAAAGATGGTAAAGCCTTAACTGGTGATGAATTGCTTAATTTTATTAACAATCAGCTTTTGCCAACTTTAAAAGAAACCACGGTAACGCCTGATACACCAATTAGTAAAGCGATTGTTAAAGATGCTTTTGTTGATGCTAACAATTATATGAAAAATGGGGTGTTGCTGCGTCAGGTAGTTAATGTTGTTAATGAAGTTGACTTCACTGATCCTAAGGATCGTCACTTATTTGGCGTCATTTATGAAAGCATCTTAAAAGAATTACAAAGTGCTGGTAGTTCCGGTGAATTTTATACGCCACGTGCTTTGACTGATTTCATTGCGGAAACTTTAAAACCAAAATTAGGTGAAAGAATAGCTGACTTAGCCTGTGGTACTGGTGGGTTCCTCATTAGCTCATTGAATATCTTGAAAAGACAAGTTAATACTGTCGAAGACCAACAAAAGTATGATAATGCAGTCTTTGGTATTGAGAAAAAGGGGCAACCTTATATCTTAGCGGTTACTAATTTATTGCTACATGATGTTGATAATCCTGACATTATTCATGGTAATTCCTTAGAAAAGAAAGTAACTGAATATACTGAAAAAGATAAGTTTAATGTGATCATGATGAATCCACCATTTGGCGGGTCTGAATTACCAATTATTAAACAAAATTTTCCAACTGATCTTCAAAGTAGCGAAACGGCAGATCTATTTTTAGCTTTAATTATGTACCGATTAAAGGAAAATGGTCGTGTAGGTGTCATTTTACCTGATGGATTTTTATTTGGTAATGATGGGGCAAAGGTAAATATTAAAAAGCGTATGCTTAAAGACTTCAATCTTCATACAATTATCCGTTTACCTGGTAGTATTTTTAGTCCATATACTTCAATTGCTACTAATATTTTGTTTTTTGATAAAACTGGGTCTACCAAACAAACTTGGTTCTATCGTTTAGATATGCCAGAAGGTTACAAACATTTTTCAAAGACTCGTCCAATGAAGCTAGAACACTTTGATCCAGTGCATGAATGGTGGAATAATCGTCATGAGCTTAAAGATGAAAATGATAATTACAAGTCACGTGCGTATACTCCTGAAGAATTAGCTGATAATGACTATAACTTTGATCTTTGCGGTTTTCCAATTGAGAGCGAAGAAGTATTACCTCCATTTGAATTGATGGATAAATATCAAGATGAGCGTGCAGAGTTGAATAAACAGATTGATCAGCAATTAGCTGTAATTAAGAAATTGCTTGAGGAGGATGATTAAGATGACTCCAGAGCAATTAAAGGCTTCTATTTTGCAATATGCCATGGAAGGTAAGCTGGTTAAGCAAGATTCTAATGATGAACCAGCAAGTATCTTACTTGAAAAGATTAAGGCCGAAAAAGAGAAATTGGTCAAGGAAGGTAAGATTAAGAAGAGCAAAAAGTTACATGCTATTGAAGAAGACGAGAAGCCGTTTGATATTCCTGATAGCTGGGAATGGGTGAGATTAGAAGGGTTGGCTACTTTTATTAATGGGTTTGCATATAAGAGTAAAAATTATGTAAAAATCTCTAAAAACCAAGTTATTAGATTAGGAAATGTAAAAAATAATAGATTACTAGTGTCGGCTAAGCCGGTTTACATTGATGATGAATATGCCGAAAGTACGTCACAATATAGAATATTAGATAATGATATTCTTTTTACAATGACAGGTACTAGAAAAAAGAGAGATTATTTTTTTACATTAATTGTTAAACAAAAAGATTTAAATAGTAATCGCATGTTTTTGAATCAAAGAGTAGGATGTTTAAGATATATTTTATGTGATCCAGATTGGCTAAACTATATTTTGAAGTCTCCTCTAATTTTAGATGAAGTATTTGAAAATGAAACAGGAACAGCTAATCAAGGAAATATTGGATCAACAAAAACAATGGGCATACTTATTCCATTACCCCCACTTGAAGAGCAAAAACGCATAGTAGCAAAGATTGAAAAGCTAATGCCATTAGTTGATAAGTATGCTGAAGCATATAATCGCTTGAAGAAAATCGATGATGAATTTGACGATAGGCTAAAGCAATCTATTTTACAGTATTCAATGGAAGGTAAGCTAGTTAAGCAGAACCCAGATGATGAGCCAGCTAGTGTATTGCTAGAAAAAATAAAGACTGAAAAAGAAAAATTAATTCAAGAAGGCAAGATCAAAAAGACTAAGAAATTACCTGAAATAACTGATGAAGAGAAGCCTTTTGATATTCCTGATGGTTGGAAGTGGGTAAGAATTAAAGAAATTGGCTATTTACAAACTGGAACAACACCATCAATTGGCAAAAATAATTACTTAGGAAACTATATACCTTTTATTAAACCAGGCGATATATATGAAGATAGAATAAATTACAAAAACCAAGCCTTATCTGAAAAAGGCTTAAAAAATGGAAGATTGATAGAAAAACATTCTATTTTAACGGTTTGTATTGGATCGATAGGTAAATCATACGTAACAGATCGTCCGGTATCGTGTAACCAACAAATCAATACTATAACGCCGTTACAACACGTTTATTACAAATATATACTTGCATGCATAAATAGTAGAATCGTGCAACAAAGTTTATGGAAAAAAGCATCAAAGACAACGTTGCCTATAGTAAATCGTACTAAACTTAGTAGTATTGTAATTCCTTTACCTCCTTTAGAGGAACAAAAACGTATCGTTGCAAAAATTGAAAAATTAGATTATTTAATTAATCAACTTTAAAAATATAATTTACGTAAATTGCAATTTTAAGTTGAACACCTACATTAACTTATTAATTGATGCAATCTAATTTGCACTAAAATAATTCATCTAGCGTAAAAAGATTATTCTTTAATGAACAGAAGTGTTTAACTTTATTCTTAAATCTGTCAAATTTATTTTTAATATTTTTATTAAAAACAGATATTAAAGTATGGCATCTTGGTTTTGCCTACTTTTAACTGCAAAGGAAAAATCGTTGCTTTTTAATATTAATTTTTTTAAATCGTTTGAAGAAAGAGTTAATAAAATGTTTTTGCTGTTAATTGTAAAGCTTATATAAAGAAGTTCTTGACTGAATTTTAAATTTAAAAAAAATTTGTCTGAAATTGTGTCATTAGTGAAAGCAATTATGAATTCTTTTGCTGAATGAGGTGAAACATTAAATGGAACAGAATCAGAAAAAGCAACTAAGCTGTGAGTTTCTTTGGGAGCTTGTATTGATGTAAATAAAACTGGGTACATGGTTGAATTTATTTTTTTCGATTTATAGCTTAATTGTATATTAGTCACGGCAACGGGAATAGAAGCCATGTTTGAAATTACAAGGTCAATGTTTAGTTGATTAGCAACTGAATACATCCATTTTAGTTGGATAGCTGGTTTACGATGCCTTTCTATCCAAGTATTAATTGCAGAGTAAAGAGAAAGTAGTAATGCTATAAATGCAATGATTACGGATGTCATTGACCAAAAATTCATAAAAACACCTCATTAATTTAGAATTGAAGCTCAAGTGTTGTTACCACAATTTATAACACAAAGTCTCACTGACTATGGCTATAAAATATTATTGTAACAGAATTATGGGTAATAAGCCTCTACACTTCTAGTCGCATTCGGAAGAGTAAAATTAGTAAAATAACCTTGAAATATCAATGTTCTCTGTTGATAAATTAAGGTTATTTTTTGTTCATTAAAGATATACGGTAAAGATATACGGTGCGTGGTAAAAACGCTGTATACCAAGAAATTCTTTGAGTTCAGAATAGAGATTGCTAGAGCCTTATTCTATAGGCGCTCAGTTGTGTTAGCAAATGAAGTAACAACTTCGCTTGATCCGGTACTTTCAAGGAAAATTCATAATACTCTTTTGCATGAATATCTTTGAAAAGTTGTTGAAGTAGCGCATCATCTTATTCCTAAGGAAAAGACGATATTTAACAAAATAATTCACTTTAAAAATTAGGCTTATTTGGAGTAGCAATATCATAATCAAGTAGATAGTTACTTACTTATATTTTTCAATCCAGTAGCCAATAGATATAGTTATATTAATAAAAACATGCTGTCACTAGCTGAATTAATAGTATTATTGTTAATTTTATTTTGTTGATTTAAGATTTGCTTAATGCTAGTATTAAATACATATAAATTTATAAATAATAGTTGGTACAAATTTTATAACTAGTAACGTGTTATATGGGTTAATAATGCCAATGGGCTTTCATTTTATTTATTTTAGGATTTTTGTACCTAAAGCTTATGGTAGTGTGATGAAACTATATTTTTTAGCTTATAGCAAGTGTGATAGTTCTTTTGACATTGCTTATAGCAAAAATCAGATTACTGTACACTAACAGTCTTTTTATTAATTATTTTAATCTTTGTTTTAAAAAAAGGGATGTGAAAAATCATGAATTATTATAAAGCCTTTAATGCGGGAAGTAGTATATATCTGGTTGCATTTATGATTGATTATATTATAGAGCTGTTTAGTATTAACAGTTCAAGTATCAAGACTACCGCATTAGGACTGAAAATAATTACAAATATGAATGAGCATTCCTTAAACACTACTTTTTCATTAACATGGGAAGTGTTAATTTCGTATTTCGTATTTATATTATTTTTTATGTCTGCCTTTTATTTTTTTAAAAAGATAAAAAAACAGATGATTATATGATAATGTCAGCTAGAGTAATAGTCTTATTCAGAAGAATCATTTGACTCGATTAGCTTTGACCTATCAGCATTTCACGCAGATAAGTTAAGGCTAATTTTGTGTGCAATGACAAATATTTTCGGAGCAATAAACAAATTTACGGTGCAAAATAATTGAATTTTGCACCGACAATCTTTTCAATGCACTGATACTTGGTATAAAATATGTAGGAAGAAACTAGCTTATAAAGGAGACATAATATTTTGAAAGTTTTTGATTATCAAACTTTAAATGGTTTGAAAGTAACCACGAAGATGATTGAAAAACTCAATCTGATCTATGAGCTCAAAGGTAAAACGGATCATATCTCCTTAAAGTCAAAAGACACAATGGATAAGCTATTGGTAGTCGCAAAGATTGAGAGTACAGACTCATCAAATCGAATTGAAGGAATTGCAACAAGTGATGCACGGCTTAAGAAATTAATGGAGCAAAAAACGACTCCGAAAGATCGGAGTGAAGAAGAGATCTCTGGCTATCGTGATGTTTTAGCAGTAATTCATGATAATTATAAATATATCAAGATTACGCCCAATAATATATTGGCATTGCATAAACAATTGTTCGATTTTACTGAAAGCAACTGGGGTGGTCAATTTAAGGACATTGATAATGCAATTATTACTACCTTTGCAGATGGTCATAAAGAAACTTGCTTTACTCCACCACCAGCATATATCACACCTGAATTAGTCCAAAGTTTATGTGAAACTTATAATAATGCAATTTGTGATAATTCCCTCCCACCATTAATACTAGCGGCAGCATTTATGTTGGATTTTGTATCAATTCACCCATTTAGAGATGGTAATGGCAGAATGTCACGCTTGTTAATGTTACTTGAATTACAACAATTAGGCTTCGGAGTCGGTAAGTATATTAGTTTAGAACGATTAATTGAAAAGACTAAAGCACAATATTACCGGACTTTGTTAGAAAGTTCAGGAAAAGCATGGATTAATAATGAAAACGATTATAGACCATATGTTGACTACTTTTTGAGTATCGTATTGCAAGCTTACCGTGAATTAGATTCACGAATTGATTTCACTAGTAATACGGAAAAGGATCCGGAATCATTGCTATTGAGTAAAATTACTAATAGTTTAAAACCGTTATCTAGACAAGAACTAATGAATTTGGTACCGCAATATGGTGAAAGTACTATTAAACATGCTTTAGCTAGGTTGCGTAAAGAAGGAAAAATAGGTTTAGTAGGCAAAGGAAAAACAAGTCGCTATATTGCAAATGACTAAAGCAGTGTAATAAACAAGTTATCGGTGCAGAATTTAATTATTTTGCACCGATAATATCAGAGACTTTCTGATGTTTCTATAAATCATTTTTTCTATAATAACTTTTTTCAGCACTACTTCGGTCTGCTTTTATCAACTTATAAATTATTTTTCAAGGCAGCTCGCATATTAACTGCTTTTGTTTTTTTATTGGCTCCTATTCAAGCAATTCCATCCGTTTTTGTAGTCAATGCGGGGCAAAATGTCATTAATGATGTTTCCAATCACCAAAATTTTGTTGCTAATATAATAATTTGGCTTATAACTACCGCTTTAACGCAGCTATTGACACCTGTAGCTACTTCTGTTCAAGACATTTTAACCAATAAATTAACGGGTTTTATCAATGTCAGCTTAATGACTAAATCCCAGGATCTACCGTCTCTTAGTATTTTTGATGACAGCTCCTACTATGGTGATTTAAAGATGTTAAAAGATGATGCTTCATGGTGACCAGCAAATTTGATCGTGTTTGGAGTGGCAGTAATCCAGCCTGCTTTAACTCTACTTTTTATGCTGTTTCTTTTGGCACGCTATAATTGATGGATTGCAGTTTTACTGCTATTAGTCATGGTTCCTCAAAGTTTGAACTATTACCGTATTCAACAAGAGCCTTTGAAACAATGGTCACCCGTAGTAAAAATACGAGAAAGCTGGATTATTTAAGTTCGTTACTTTTAGAATACTAGAAAAGATGTGGATCAAGTCCGTAAAAAGCAGATGGGCATCAGCACTTTTTCCTCACGCTTGTCAGCCGTGAAATACACGGATAAGATTCTCTTTTTACCAAATGGTCGGGTTCTGGGCTTTGATGCACATAAAAAATTAATCAGAACGAATGCTGATTATCGTAAGATGTACAATTTACAAAAAGGGGCTTATGTCTAAATACAGGTTGGTCTGAAAAGTGTTTTTTGATAAAATTAAAGTAATTCAGTAAAAAAATACTTTTGGTAAGAAAAATCTTAAAGCAGTAATAAACTTTTGCAATTAAACTATTTTAAGTAAGCATTGGCTATATACACTAGCGGAATAGAAGGTGTGACAATATGAATTCCATCAAAAAGTTTTTAGATTGGCTAACAAGTTTATTACTGATTATAGTGGTCGGACTGATTTTGATCACACTTTTTTCTGCATATTATAGTTTTGGCACAATGATTTTTGGAGTTCATGAGGCAAGCGCAATAAAGGATTTTTGGTTCACAGAAATCATGTTGGGTACAGTTTATGTGTCTGTAGTTATGGTCATTGCTATATATACAGCAATAACTCGTTTTTTGAAGAAAAGAAAAAATAAAGTTTCTAGTTAAGTTGCTAAGATCACAATATAGTAAGGTAAAGGCAGATAGTTAAGTGAACTATCTGCCTTTTTGTTATTCAAGGATGCTGTGTCTTTCGATATACCCAGCTTTAGTAACAAGCGTACCAAAAGCATTGTTGTCACTCACAAACGCTACACGACTAGTGATAAGACAGTTATTTGAGAAAAAGAAAAATCAGTTCATATGATAGAGAACTGATTGATGAGTTGTTTAAAGAAACTTTGATTCTTTAATAAGTATTCAAGTTGATTTTATAAGCAATTAGATTCTAATTTAACCCTGATTTTGTAGATCCTTTGTATTGATCTAGTGCAGATTTTAAATCTTTGTCTGTAATTTTGACGCTTTGGTCTTTCAAAACTTGGCTGATTACATTTCTCATAACAGTAGAATTTGCAGCCCATTTGGCATAAAGGTTATTTGTTAGTTCTGCTTTATTGTTTTCAAAACTCCCTTTAGCTGGATGGTTAATCATTTTTATTATCTCATAGCCATTAGTAACTTTTACTGGGGTGTTGGTATATTCACGATTTTTAAGCTTATATGCAGCATTTTTGAAAGTAGAATCCAAATTTTTATTTTCTTGATTAAAAGGTGCTAATTTTCCGCCATTAGTGCTGGTAGAACTATCTACAGAATATTTTTTTACTAAACTTGAAAAACTTTTACCATTTTCTAATTGATTGATAATTTCTTTAGCTGTTGATTGACTAGTTACTAAAATATGCTGCACAGTAATCTTCGGCTGATATGTTTTCCACTCTGCCTTTAATTGTTTACTTGTGGGTTTGATTTGAGACCGCAATGCAATTTCACTAAGTAGGTTAATTTGAATCATCCTCTTAAAAGATGACTTAGTGTATGAATTTTGTGCTAAAAATTCATCAAATTGTGAGCCATAGCGCTCTTTATAGTTATTGTATTCCTGAGTAACTTCTCTAGAATTCAACTTTTCGCCATACTGGGCTTTTAGAGCGTCATAAATTAACAAATTAGCTAAAACATTTTTACTTGAAGGAGCTGATTTGAGTTCCTTATAAAACTCTTGTTGCGTAATTTTCTTGTCTTTTCCGTATTGAGCAACTTCTGCATTATTTGATTTTGAACAGCCTGCTAAGATTAGTAAGGAAATACCAGTTACGGCAGCTATTATCCCTTTTAATAATTTATTCATTTTATCTCCTCCAATGAAGATTTTATCTAATTATTAAAAATATTAAAACAGATTGCAACTTTTAATTCAATAAAATCACAAAAAATAACAAGTAATAAACTAGAGCCCACTACAATAGCAGGCAAAGCAGCACATAAATTACGAAAAGAAGGAATTAAAATAATTAAAAATAACAAATTTTAATAAAACGATTGTTATTTTTAATTTTATACTATATAATATCTAATTAATTGATGATGTTATTAATTTAATCAGGCAAACACACTATTATTAATTAGGTTGGGGGACTAGCTATGAAAAAAAATAAGTATGTTGGAGTGCTAGTTTGCGCTGCTGCACTATCTGTCGTATCTGTATTCTCTAATGCTGAACAGCATGTTAAAGCCAGTGTTGACAGTCAAACAAAAACTGTTGCAAACAGCTCTAAAGCAACAGAATCAGTTACAGTGGGCATAACAAACAAAGCAATTGAAGCGCAATTAGCTGCAAAAGGAGTTAATCTTAAACATTTAACTTCTAACGAAAAGCAAACTGTGTATGTTGATGTAATTGTTCAATTGTCTGCTGCACCTGCAGCTACAAATGGTTCAGTAAGCACAAATTCAAGTAGTGCAGAAATTGAACAGGCTACAAAAGAAGTAATTGCACAACAGGGTTCAGTTAAAGCAAAAGTAAAGGCAATTACCAACCAAGCAATTGGCAAAAGCTATGGTTATGTAGTTAACGGTTTTGCTACTAAAGCAAAGGTTAAAGATATTCAAAAATTAAGAGCCATTCCAGGCGTTAAATCAGTAACTTTGGCAAAAGTCTACTATGCTAATGACTCTTCAGCTGATGATATGGCCAATGTTTCAGCAGTTTGGAATAATTATAAATACAAAGGTGAAGGCACTGTAGTTTCTATCATCGATACAGGTATTGATCCTAATCATAAGGATTTACGGTTGAGTGATGAATCTAAAGCGAAATTAACTAGAGCAAAGGTTGCTGCCTTCATTAAACAAGCTGGTTATGGGCACTACTTTACTGAAAAGGTCCCATATGGCCATAACTATTCAGATAACAATGACAATATTACTGATAATAATTTTAGTCAACAACACGGTATGCACGTTGCGGGTATCGTAGCTGCCAATGGTACTTCAGATTCTGTTAATTCGGTTGTAGGTGTTGCTCCAGAAGCGCAATTGTTAGCAATGAAAGCCTTTTCTAATTCAGCTAGTTCTGCTACTACTGATTCTACTAACATCATTGGAGCAATTGATGATTCAGCTAAACTTGGTGCTGATGTTTTGAACATGTCTCTAGGTTCTACTTCTGGTCAGCAAACTGATGATGATCCAGAAATTGCTGCTGTTGACCGTGCCACTAAGACAGGTACTGCCGCTGTAATTTCTGCTGGTAACTCCGGGACCTCAAACTCAAAGGCTGATGGCAACAACAAGGCATATTATGGCAATCCAGACATGGAAACTATAGGCAGTCCGGGTACTGCCAGAACTGCCACAACGGTAGCATCAACGGAGAATAGTAAAGTTACTACTGATGGTATAACTTTTACTTCAGCTGATGGTAAAACTGTAGTAGCAGGTCCAGAAACTACACAACTTTCAGCAGGTACCGATCGTTCATTTTTTAATGACAAGCAATTCTACGTTGTTAAAGATAAAAATGGACAATTAGGTCTAGGTTCTGCAAATCAATATACATCTGATGTTAAGGGTAAAATTGCCATTGTTAAGCGTGGGACCCTTGCTTTTACAGATAAACAAAAGTTTGCACAAGAAGCTGGTGCTGCGGGTTTAGTTATTGTTAATAATCAAGCTGGTGCATTAACTAACATTCAGCTTAATGCTGGATTCCCTACTGTTGGATTATCAGGGGATGCTGGAAGCAAGTTAGTAGAATATGTTGATAAACATCCTGATGAAACATTAAAGGTAAGCATTGCTGTCCAGCCATTAGATAATTCAGCCCTTAAGACAGATTTAATGTCCAGCTTTACTTCATATGGTCCTGTTTCTAATTTGGCCTTTAAGCCAGATATCTCAGCACCAGGTGGAAATCTTTGGTCTACTCAAAACAATAATGGCTATACTAACATGTCAGGTACTTCTATGGCCTCTCCGTTTATTGCTGGTACACAAGCACTTGCTAGTCAAGCAATGAATGATAAAAAGGGTTCTTTCTATGAAATTTATCAAAAAATGAGTCCAGATGAAAGAACAGCATTTATCAAAACTTTGGAAATGAATACTGCAAGTATTCAACCTGATGTTAGTCATGATAATGTGATTGTTTCACCTCGTAGACAAGGTGCAGGATTCATCAATGCACAAGCTGCTATTCAGGCATTAGTTAAAAATCCTTCAACCGTTGTTGGTAGCAACGGCTATCCAGGTGTTGAGCTTAAGAGCTTCACAGATAGAAATCTTAAATTTCAAGTTAAGTTTATCAATAGAACCAATAAGGATTTAACTTATAAGTTAGCCAATAATGGTAAAGAATCAGATGTTTATACTTCTGCTACTGATAGTGGTTCAGTTTTGTATGACAAGCAAATCGATGGTGCTTCAGTTCAAGCTGATGGTGATATAGTTATACCTGCAAATTCAACTAAGGAACTTACTATTACATTAACACTACCGACTGATTTTAAAGAAAATCAGTATGTTGAAGGATTCCTGACCTTTAATGGATCAGACAGTTCACAATTACGCTTACCATACATGGGATTCTTTGGCGACTGGGCAAGTTCAGACCTGCCAATTTTTGCTAGCCTAAATGATCCAGACGTATTCCAACCATACAATAATATCTTGGGTACTATTGTAACCGTCGGTAATGACTTCTTTAATGGTAATCCAGGTCTAAGCATTGATGAAAACGGTAATTATGTATTTGATTCTTCAAAATTTGCAATTTCTACAGCGGATCATGCTCAATTCCAATGGTTTAAACCAACTTATTACTTATACAGAAATGCTAATAACGTTAAGGCTCAAATTTTGGATAAAGATGGTAAAGTAATTAATACTTTAGCTTCATTGAGTAATGCCACTAAGTCATACTACTATGCACCAGCTCAAACATACAATTACTTTGATGAAGCTCCCGAGTGGCATGGTACATACTTTGACCAACAAGCTAACAAGACAGTTAAAGTACCTGATGGAACATATACTTACAGAATCTCTGCTACTGTTGATGGCACAAACACGGAGCAGCATTACGATATTCCCGTTAAGGTAGACAGTGTTAAACCGGTATTAAAGAACCTCAAGCTAGAATCAAGTACAGAAAAGGATGACAATGGCCAAGAAAAGACGCGCTACTACTTGTCTGTCGAAGCTAAGGATGATCTTAGTGGCTTGAGTGGTGAAGCAAATATTTCCGTAAACGGTGTCTTCAGTCAATTAACATATGATCCAACTGCTAAGGCAGATAAGGATGGCTTCCAAAAGGTTGAAATCGACTTATCTCCTGAACAGGTAAAAGCTTTACAAGCAGGTAGTAATGACTTTGTTGTAGCATTATTTGATAATGCTTCAAATGCAGAAACTGCTTCAGGTAAAAGCAATAAGCCAGGTGAAACCGGCTTTGGCTTGGTTCTTAGAGATGGCGGTTTACCAGATAAGATCTCTGCAACAACTGACAGATACGACCTTGACACTAAATTCTTTGTCTTCTCAGGTACATACTCAAGCAAGGTATATGGTACTTATACTGATAAGTATGGCAAGACCCACGACTTAGATATCGAAAGTGATGATGACAAGACATTTGTTGCTAAGCTTCCTCTTACTAACGATGATTACAACACAACGGTTACCCTCTATGCTGATGCTGACCATAAGACCGTCATTAAAGAAAAAGAAATTACAGTTAGTCTTGTCCCAGCTAAGGTTGAAAGCTTAACCGTTGATAAGACTGATACTTACGATGTAAGCAAGGATTCAACAGCTGAATTGGCACAAACCTCTGAAGATACTGTTAAGCTTTCAGGTAAGGTCAGTGCTGATACTAAGTCATTAGTAATTAAGCAAGATGGCAAAGATGACATAGCAGTTGATCTGAATGATGACCATACCTTTTCTACTGATTTAGCAGTAAGCTTTGGTGAAAATGACTTTAATATTGTGGCAACTGATGAAGATGGTAATTCATCCAGTGTTGAACAAAAAGTTAAGTCTAGTGATCGTGGTAAAACAACTGTAGAAAGTAGTGACGTTACATTCGATGACGGCATCAGATGGGGTACCAACTACGTTAGTGCTGATGCCAAAAACTATGACCCTAAAACTGGCGAGTTGACTATTACTGGTAAGGTAAAGAGACCAACTACTACTTTGCAAATCGATGGTAAGAACGTCAAGATCAATTCTGATCAGACATTTGAAGTAACTTTAAATGTTGGTACTCACGGTGCTAAAATTGTATCTGCTTTGATTGGTGATTCAACTGTTAGAGAAACTACTCAAGAGAGACTAAGCTTCTATGTAGATGCGGAATCACCTGTTTTAGCCCTAGATAATGATGGTCCTGTCTACACTAACAAGGATAAATATACAATTTCTGGTACTGTCACTGATGACTACAAGTTCTATGATCTATCTATCAATGATAATAACATTGAATCTGCCTGGGGTGATGTAGATTTTCACAGCGAGGAAGTCTTCAAGAAGGACTTTAAGCATGAAGTTGAATTGAAGCAGGGTAAAAATACTTTTAATATTAAAGTAACTGATTCTCAGGGCAATGAAACTACTCAAGCTTTAGTTGTTTACTATGAACCAGAAAAGGTCTTAGATGAGCCTGATATTAAGCAAACCGTAGCAAAAGATGGCAAGTCTGCTATCATTGAAGCTACTACCAAGGAACTTGATGCAACGGTAGTTTACAGTGTTGATGCTGGCAAGACATTCAAGGATGTGCCAGCTGACGGACTCAAAGTCACTGAAAATGGAACTGTTGAATTCAAGACAGTTGATAAATATGGCAATGAATCTGATGTGAAATCTGTAGAGATTAAGGATCTTAATGAAAAAACTGAGCCTAACGCAGATGACAAGAATTTATCCGATGCTAAAGAAAAGCTTCAAGCAAGTGTTGCTGCTGGCGAAAAGAAGGACTTGAGTGGCTATACTGATGAGTCTAAGAAGGCTTATGAAGAAGCTTTAAACAAGGCTAAGGAAGTCTTAGCAGATCAGAATGCTACATTGGAAAATGTTCAGGCTGCAACTGATGCATTAGCTAAAGCAGAAAAAGGATTAACTGTTAAGAGTACTGAATCAATTCCGTCAACTAATGTCACTCCAAGCTCTAATAATTCTAGTTCACAAGCAAGTGCAAATACAACTGTTTCAGATAAGAATAAGGCTAATGAGGAAAATAAGGGTGCCAAAGAAGAGGGTAAATCAACTAAGGTAATGTTCAAGTCCGTTCTTTACACTAAGGACATTAAGAAGACCTCTAAGACTGCCAAAGCATATAGTTTCCTTAACTTTGTAGTTGAAAATGATAAGCTAAAGGTTTATACATTTAATGGTCAACATTTCTATAAGGTAGTAGATAAGGATGAATATGTTCGTGTAAGAAATGTTACTGGTACCAGGGCTAAGTTGAAGAGAAACTCTTACATTTACAAGTCTAATGGTAAGAAGGCATCACGTAAGATTCTCAAGAAGGGTACAACTGTGACTTTCTACGGTGATCAATATAAGGCTTTAAAGAAGTACAAGAAGACAGCTTATAGAGTTGGCCAAGGTAAATACATCAAGAGCGTAAACTTTTATAAAGTTGATCTTGTTAAATAGTTGATCCATAACGAGCCTTATCATATAAAACTTATCTAAAAATAGTTTCTAGATTTTAAAAGACGATCAAAATTCTAAAGTGCTCCATAATAGTTAGTCAATAACCTGACTATTAGGAGCACTTTTTTATGACTAAATATTTGACTACTTTAAAATTGAAGTTGTTTGTAAGTATCTAACACGCCAAAATTCATGGACTGGCTTAAGCAAAGAAGACGGCATTGATCGCATGTCGATCAGGAGCTGGACAGAGCTAGTCGCAATCACTACTCAGCCCGTTGTGCAAAATTAATTCAGTCATGATATAATGTAACTGTAAAGAAAAGAGGTCTTGCCACTAACAAGACCTCTTTGAAAACAAGCAGCCGCTCAAAAGGCGGTTAGCTGTGTGAGAGATAGAAGACTATCCCCAACTTGCTAAAGTATTATTGGGACGGTCTTTTTTATTTCTTGTGATTATTGATATAATCCAACAACACAATAATAAACGTGGCGAATGCCAACATTATTTGTAATGCCTGGTAAACGCTCATTAACTGCTTCTCTTTCTAAAAGATTTCGTGCCATAGGCACCATCTCCTTTCCGGATCAACAGCCAACCGCCCTCAAAACAATTTGCTTGAATTCTAAATTAATTATAACAAATACTGTTTGCATATTGAATAACTATAAAGTACTATTGCCAAATCAATGACTTATTTTGATTATTTATACTATTTTAAGGATATTTGTAAGCTAAAATTGAGTCAAACTCAAGTAAACTAGGAGCGAATAATATAAAAATGACAGTCTAAAAAGGCTGTCATTTTTATATTGATTTTTTAGCTTAATTTTATTTTAGGATAAATTGTAAAATGAAGTTGAACACTTGCCCTGATTAGAAAATGAAAGAAGTCCATTGGACTTCTTTGATAGAATGTAATTAACCCAATCAATTCTAGAAAGAAGTTACCAATGAACTCCCTTAATTCTACCATATCTAGTCACCAAAAGGGCCAACATCTTTCTTTGCAAGACCGCGTAATTATCCAAGTTTTGCGCAGCCAATACCAGGAACACTGGCACGAAGTCTTTAAGACCATTACCACGGATAATGGTTCTGAGTTTGCGGATTTAGCCCAGTTAGAAGAAGCAGCGCAGACGCTGGTCTACTACGCGCACCCTTATACTTCTTGTGAGAAGGGCGGGGTTGAGCGGCACAACCGGCTAATCCGGCGCTTCATTCCTAAAGGTCAGTCCATCAAGGATTATGACTTAAGGCAAATCTATGGCATTGAGGACTGGTGCAATAACCTGCCCCGCAAGATCTTAGCCTACACACACCCGATGAATTATATGAAAGAAGATTAGATTGCATCTATCAGATCAAGTAGGGTGTTCAACTTAAAATTGCAATTTTCAAGAAAAGAAAAAATAAAGTTTCTAGTTAAGTTGCTAAGATCACAATATAGTAAGGTAAAGGCAGATAGTTAAGTGAACTATCTGCCTTTTATTGTTCTAATTCCTATTTTTAAAAAAACGTTTACTAATATAAAAATCCTTTATAGTGGCGCTTGTTCAACTTTTTAGCAAGTTTAACTGAGCGATACCAGTGAGACGTATTATGTATACTTGTTCCATCAATCGTGTTTGCAATTGATAATACCTGGTGGCCCTTAAGTTTGGAGACGTTGAAAAATTCACCGCCATTTTCACCCCAGCCGCCGTCTTCACCATCATCACCAGTATCTGGTATACCGATGCCAGCAGGTTCGTTCCATTGCTTTACATTTAACCAAGTAATACCTCTTTGTTTCTGATAACCGGGGATGAATATCCAATCAGCTCTTTCAAAATCCGGTTTATCATGTGGTATATATTTATGTATTACTTTAGGTGTATATTCACCTAAAATATACGTTGTTTTAGTTATTTTTACTTTACTAAGATCTTTCTCAACTCCGTCAGTATAATACTGGTACCAAGTTCCGCGCATGTTCTTAGGAAAAACAGTAGGAACTCCTTTTGCTTGAGCAGTATTTGGAGTGTTACATACACTTCCGACGCCAACAGCTACAGCGATTAATGCCAATATTGTGAAAATTCTTTTCTTTAGTTTCATTTTCTTTCTCCTATTTTTACCACTAAATTGTATTATATACTACTAATCACTAGTATGAACCAAATTAATAGTAATGACGAAAATATTTGGCAAGATGTCTAACTTTAGCAGCATAGCGTCCAATCTTTTTAAAAACTACCATAACGAAAAATTAGAAATGTCGAATACGACAATTTCCTCTTTGCTTTTCTATCTGAATGTAACATTAAGCTAATAAAAAATTAAAAATAAGGAGAAAAACAAATGACTAAATTTAATATTCGTGGTGGCTTTGGCGATTCTACTAAACCTGATGTAAATATTCGTGAGCAAGATAACCTTTATTTAGCGGTTAATTCAAAATGGCTGCAAGAAAACCCTGTTCCTGCTGGTAGACCAATCATTGATGGCTTTAGCGTGGCAGAGAAGCAGACTCGCAAAAACTTAGTAAAAGATTTTACTGATTTTTTAAGCGGGCAAAAGCCAATTCCGCACATTAAAAATTTTAATAAAGCGGTAGAGTTTTACCGGGTAGCTAAAGACGAGCAAAAAAGAACGGCCGAAGGTGCTGCCCCAATTAAGAAAGATTTAGCCTTTTTAACCAGCCTCAATAATTTAGCTGATGTCAATGAGAATTTAACGAAACTGTTACTAATGGATAACTTGCCGTTCAAATTTGAAGTGGAGCCAGATTTCAAAAATGCACAGTTGAATATTGTCACTTTTTACCGGCAAAATTTGATTTTGGCTGATACCAGTTATTATGGTAATGAAAAAACCACTAACCTGCTTGGTGTTTGGCAAAAGCAAACTGCTAATCTATTGGTAATGAGTGGCGTTAAGCAGTCTGAAGCAGAACAATACGCTAACGGAGCAGTTAAGCTGGACCAGCGTTTGGCGCAGGTTTATCAATCAGCAGAATATAACTCTGAAGTTGAAAACATATATCACCCTCTGAGTGTAGCAGAATTTACAAACCAGAGTAAAAATATTCATTTAGCTGATTTACTGAAAGAAACTGGTCTTGAGACCACTAAGAAAGTTAATGTTACTGAACCAGGTTATTTAGATAAATTTGATGAATTGTTTAATGAAAAATATTTCTTCGAATTAAAGGGTTGGCTAATTGGTCATTTTATTAATCAAGCAGCGCGGTATTTGTCACGTGAATTTCGGAAAGCAAGATTACCACTAAGAAAAGCAATGTATGGCATAGATTCTTTAGCTGCAGATGAGCGTTTTGCGTATGACCAAACAATTGCAATGTTTGGTGATGTTATTGGTCAGTATTATGGCAAAGAATATTTGGGCGCTGAAGCCAAAGCTGATGCTACTAAAATAGTTAAAAATATGATTGCGGTTTATCAAGACCATTTAAAAAACAATTCTTGGCTGTCAGATACCACTAAGAAAAAGGCATTAAAGAAGCTAGATACTTTAGTCTTAAAAATTGCTTATCCAGAGCATGTTCAAAGATTTTATGACGAGTTCAAAGTAACAGCAGCTTTAGCAGGTGGCAGCTTATACAGCAATATTAAAGCCAATAATCAAGTTAAACTTAGGGCTAACTTTGCAGATGTTAACAGACCAGTTGATAATTCACTTTGGGAAATGTCAGCAGTAGAAGCCAATGCTTGTTATAATCCACAAAGTAATGACATTACTTTCCCAGCACTATTATTACAAAAGCCTTTTTATGACTTACACCAAGATCGTGCAGCTAACTATGGCGGTTTTGGCGCAGTGGTAGGACATGAAATTTCACATGCGTTTGATAACAACGGGGCACAGTTTGATGAATTAGGTAATATGAAAAACTGGTGGACTGATGAGGATTATGCTGCATTTAATAAACGAATCAAAGCCGAAATTAAGCTGTTTGATGGCGTTGAAGTCGGTACAAGCAAAGTCAACGGTAAATTGACAGTTTCGGAAAATATTGGGGATCAGGGTGGTCTAACAGTAGCCGTTGCAGCTAACAAGCAAGAAGGGGGAGACGCCAAAATTTTATTTGAAAACTATGCGCGGATTTGGGCAACAAACGCTAAGCCCGAATTTTGGCAATTAATTGCTGCGTCTGATGTTCATGCACTTTCTCAGGCTCGAGCAAATGTGCAGGTGCAATGTCAAGATGAGTTTTATCAAGCTTTCAATGTTAACCAGGATGATGGTATGTGGCTTGATCCAGATAAGCGGGTACAAGTCTGGTAAAATTTGATACTATAAATTAAGTATTTTTTAAGAAAATTAATTCCTGCTTTGTGCTAAAACAGATATAAGTCCAGCACGTGATGCTAGAAAAATAGTAAAATAATTTTTTAGGCAGGAGAAAATAATAATGAAAAATATTCAAAGACTAACTACTATATTAGCGATTATTTTGTGGGTTGTCGTGATTGGTATTTTTGTTATGGCCGTCGCTAACAATCAGCTGTGGAGCATGGGACCGGTTATAACACATAATAGACCGCAAAATGCTCTTGGCTGGTTAATTGTAGCTGCTATTGCGATAACGGCAGTCAGTGTAATTTTAAGATTGACCAGAAATAAATAAGACATAAATAAACTTGTGCGACTATGATTGGGCAAATTGAGTAGGCAATCAGCAAAGACAATTGTCATTTTCTCCTGCACCAATAACTTTTTGGGGGCAATAACTGTAAAAAGTAACATCCACTTTGATGAAGAAGCAAATGAAAATGACTATTTTTGGCAAAGCACCGCTAAATTGGCTATTGCTAATCCAGTAATTATTTTTACAAAAGTTGAGCGCGCAAAAGAACCTAAAGAAGTAGAATACCCGGTACGCTTAAATCTTACTGGGTATTTTGCATGTAAGTTATTACTAAAGTATAATTAACTTTTATATTAATAATGAGTTAAGGCGTTAAAATACTGAAAACTAAAATGCGTTCACCTGAAAACAAATAGAAGACTCACGCTGTTAAGAAACGGAGGGTTAGAAAATGAGTAAGATAAAAATTTTGGTAACGGGTGTTGTCCCAGAAGCTGGTTTAGCTGAGTTAAGAAAGAATTTTACCGTAGACTGTAAACCAGAAAAAGCTGGCAGAGATTGGGTTTTAGCTCATTTACCAGAATATGATGGGCTCATACTCATGGGGTTGCAAGGCGATCGGGAACTGATTGATGCGGGCACCAATTTAAAAATTATTACTGCTATTGGTGTCGGCTTTGACCACATAGATATCGAATATGCTAAACAGAAAGAGATCGTGGTGACTAATTGTCCCCAAAGCGTTCTGATTCCTACTGCCGAAATGACTTTTGCCCTAATTCTAGCAACTGTTCGGCGTTTGCATTTTTATGATAAAACCATTCGTGAAGGAAAATGGGTTAGTGTT
This sequence comes from Lactobacillus sp. W8093, assembly GCF_016100925.1. Taxonomy (NCBI): domain Bacteria; kingdom Bacillati; phylum Bacillota; class Bacilli; order Lactobacillales; family Lactobacillaceae; genus Lactobacillus; species Lactobacillus sp. W8093. The sequence continues at coordinate 189,659 of NZ_JACFRL010000002.1, forward strand.
TCCAAACCAGAAAATATGGGTACGGGACTTCAAGGAAAAACACTTGGCATCTATGGTATGGGACGCATTGGCTCTCAGGTAGCAAAATACGCGCAAGTCTTTGGCATGAAAGTCATTTACCATAATAGGCACCAGTTAAGTTCTGAAAAAGAAGCAAAAATGAAAGTTAATTATGTCGATTTTGCTACTCTAGTCAAAACAGCAGATGTAATAACCTTGCACGCTCCTGCAACACCTGCAACAACTGGCGTTTTCAATAAACAAGTTTTCCAGCAAATGAAAAAGACAGCATATATCATCAATGCTGCTCGGGGCAAATTGATTAAACAAACTGATTTGATTGCCGCATTGCAAAACGGAGATATTGCCGGGGCAGGCTTAGACGTCTATGAAACCGAACCGGAAGTACCATCAGCTTTGCGTGCTTTAGACAATGTAGTTTTGTCACCGCATGCGGGTGCAGGAACCCAAGAAGCCCGCATATCCGTTACTGCTGAAGCTGCTCAGAACCTCATTTCCTATTTCCGAGATCACAGATTGATAAATCAGGTAAATAAGTAGTTACTATAATTATTAATAATTAAAAGCCAAGTTTTGCTTGGCTTTTTTGTCGTAACATAATACGAAGCTAACTACATGAAGTATACTTCATATTTTAAAGAAGGTGAGATTATCAAAAATTTAGTTAAGGAAAATAGGAAAAAGCTGCACTTAACGCAGCGTGAGCTTGCTCTTAAAGTGGGTGTCACTGAACGAACGATTATCTCAGTAGAAAAGGGGAAATATAAACCCTCACTCATCTTGGCGTATAAACTAGCGCAAGTTTTTAGAACTGATATTGCAACCTTGTTTTGTTTAGAGGAGTACTTAGAAAATGAAAAAGAATAAGAAAAGAAAGATCAAATATTATTGCGCAGCGTGTTTTTTTGTATTACTAGCACTTCTTGAGTTGGTGCTGATCAGTTTAGCAGTTTTGCAGCACCAAAGGCAAAACAGTATACCGAAAAATATTATTTATGCAGTTTTTGCTATTAGTGTTGCTGTTTATCTTTTTTATAAGGCTAAAACTGAAGATGGAGAGATCGATGATGAAGATGAGCGTGATGAGTTTATTATAGTGAAAACTGATCACCAAATGTATAAAATAGCTAGCTGGTTAATTTATATTTTGAGCCTGGCTTTTCTAATTGGGGCGGCGTTCATGTATGAAACTCAAGGCTTTACGGATTTGGTACTTGTTTTGACTACTGTATGCTGTACACTGATTATATTGTGGAACATACTATTTTTAATTGAGATAATTATAGGTATTACTAATGAATTTAGAAATTAAAAACAGCAAAAAAGGCATTGTATTTTAGTACAATATTTTTTCCACTTGCTTTCCTGATAGTGACCTCTTAGTTAAATAGTATTGTAATCAAAGCCTTTCTCAAGTTTAATTAATTTATCATCTTTATGAATGAAAAAATTATTAACAAAACTGAGGGAGAAAAATAATGATTTACCATAACTATTCACATTTAAAATTCTTTTGGCTCAATGTTTTCGGTTTGATATACAGTACTTTAAATATCTTTGCTGCTTATATGCTTAGTAATTTGATCAATATGGCAACTAAGAGACAATTTTCAGCTTTACCTTCTTTAGTAACGCAGATCATAGTAGCGCTGACTATAATCTTAATTTCAGGCTTACTATTTAATTACTTAAAAACCGATGCAGTTAAGCAAATTAACACTAAGTTGAGAACTAAAGTGTTAAAGGGGATGCTGCTAAATAAAGAAGAAGACAGCTCTGATTTAGGTTTTTTAACTAACGACTTTAAGTTATTAGAAACTAATCGTTATGAAGCTGAAATTGAAATTCTGATCTATGCCTATACCGTTATTTTGGCGCTGGGTTATGCTTTATATTTAAACTGGTTTGTTACCTTAATTTATTTCGTGGGCTCAGCAATCCCTACAATCGTCTCCAACTTTTTCCAAAAACCAATTCAAAAGGCTTCAGGTGATTGGACTAAGGCTAACGACAAGTATGTTAGCCAAACCAAAAATATTTTAGCTGGTACCGGAACTTTTAACTTATACGGCAAGCAAGACAATGCTGTTAAGCAGAATAAGCGTGTCGTTGATCGCTTGGAAGAAAAACTGGCCAAAATGAATGTGCTGAATAATAATACTAATACCTATCTTAATGTTATTGCGATTGCCAGTGCCTTTTTACTACCATTTGCTTTTGGGACATTATTGGTAGTCAATGGTCAAATAACATTGGGAGCATTATTTGCCATCACCCAGCTTTCTAACTCTTTTGTTAATCCTATTCTGCAAATTTTAAATGAACGAAACAATTTATCTACCACTAAGGGTATTTTTAACAAGATCAAGCAGTTTATTGCTAAAGGTGAGCAAAAACCCCAAAATGGTGTTGCTACTGATGACTTTAAGCAATTAGAAGTGAAAAATCTGACTTTAAAGCGTCAGGGTAAAGAATTAGCTAGTCAAATTAATTTTGTAGTTGCAAAAGGACAAAAAGTTGCGGTCATTGGACCGTCCGGCTCTGGTAAATCCACCATGCTTCAATATTTAATGTATGGTGATTACGGCCAGGCACAAGAAGAGTTGCTTAATCAAAAAGCAGTACAACCAGGCACTTTTACCAACCTGTTTGCATATTCAAGCCAAAGTGCGGTCATCTTTGCCGACTCATTATGGTTTAACCTTACGTTAGGTGCGAATATACCACGAGAAAAGGTAACAGAGGTTTGCGAACATTTGGAACTGGGGCAGCTGGTTAAAGAAAAAGGTTTTGACTATCAATTAGGTGATAATGCTGATCAATTATCGGGTGGGCAATTAGCCCGAATTGAACTGGCAAGGGCTATCTTAGCCAAACGACCAATTTTATTACTAGACGAAGTCAATGCCTCATTAGATAAGGCAACTTCTCAAGCAATTCATGATTACTTGTTTGCTTCAGACTTCACTTTCATTGAGGTTATTCACCACTATGAACCGGCAGAATTAAAGCGGTATGATACTGTAATCGACTTTAATGATTATGTTTAAGATATGACATCATAAAAAAACTTATTTTCTTACGATAGAAAATAAGTTTTTGTTTTTTATGTAAAACCAAAATTATTAAGTTCAAATATTTAGTGGCTGTCACTGAAACCTTGGAACTTAAAAGTTAGTGTAATTGGGCTATCAGCCTTAATTTGGTATTGTGCGTGAACCGGTGCACCCCAAGAGTCATCCCCGCCAACACCCATTTGTTTGGCCAGAATTCTGACTCTCGTGCAGTATGGTTGAGGCAACTCATAATGATGATATGCATTTTGAATTTCATATTCACTGTAAGGCAGAACGCTTTGCTTAAATGGTTCATTGAGTGCAGTAAATTTTAACCCGCGGCCATTGTTGTCGTACACTTTGAGCCAGCGTGTTGCACCATGATTTCCCGCTTCCTGCGGTACTAGATACGGGGTGAAATTATCTTGAGCATTACCTTTAAAAATTCCAAGTTTAACACCATTATTACGATCACTATAATTTTCATCTGGTCCCAAACCGTAAAATTCGTAATGGTTAAATTGTAACGGTAACTTGAAATCCACTCCGATAGCAGGAATATTAGGCAAATTTTTGTGTCCCGGATAAGAAAGAGTAACTGTTACCGCCCCGTCTTGAGTTACCGTATAAGTGATGGTATTAAACACTTTTTCGGGCAGAGCCAATTGATATTTAAAGCTCATCGTAACTGTTGTCTCAGTTTGTGCAATGTCACTATCAATTAATTTTTGATATTTGCCGGCAATAGACCACATACCAAGTTCAAAGCCACCATTGTAGCCATCGTCATTATTGGTCAATGCGCGCCAATAACTGGACTGGGGAATTTCGGAAATGTATTCTTGTCCGTCATATTTATAGGAACTCAAGCCGCCTTTGGCCTTTGATAGTTGTAAGCTAAAGTGTTCTCCGCTGACACCAATGTTGGTACTGCCGTTAACCAAATTAAGTTTGCTTTTTTGAGTTGCTGGTTTGTTAATAGACTTAATTAACTTTTGGGCAAAGCAGATTTCATAATTCTTTGGCGCCCACAGAGTATCATTTTTAAGTTTAGCCGCAACTTCTGCAACATATTCTCCGGGTTGGGTACCAGTTGACCATGGCAAAGACTGCTGCAAACTCTTTCCTGGTTCGACAACTAGGTTAAAGTCTTGTTCTTTTAAAAGCTTGCCGTCTTTTAGTACTTTGGCAGTAAAAATCAAATTAGAAGTATTAATAAATAAATTTTTGTTTTTAATGGTAAAACCGTCCTGATCAATTTTAATTTTGATATTGGAATAGTCTTGCTTAACCTCAGCCGCTTTAGGAGAAGGGGTCCGATCAGCCAGCAGAATGCCATCGCCACAAAATTCATAGTCGCTTGGTCGATCCGTCCAATCACCGCCGTACGAAATACATTTCTGCCCGCGCGGATCGGTTGTTAAAAGACCTTGGTCAATAAAGTCCCAGATAAACGCCCCTTGGTAGTTGGGGTACTTGTCTGCAAGTTCTGTATCTAATTTCATACCACCAGTCGAGTTACCCATTGAATGCATGTATTCGCACTGAATAAAGGGCCGGTCAGTGTGTTTCTCCAATTGATTAATAATATCTTGGGGTTTCCAGTACATGTGGGTATCCATGTCAGAATACTCCTGGTTTGCGCCGCCCCTAAAGAAGCCTTCATAGTGAACTAATCTTGATTGGTCATGCTGATGAAACCAGTTGGCACTTGCGACTAAATCTTTACCTGTGTATGATTCGTTTCCCAAAGACCAAATTAGGATTGCCGGATGATTTTTATCCCGCTGAAACATAGAATTGTCCCGATCAATAATTGCTGGGAGCCATTCAGGATGATCGCCGGGAATATTCCAAGATTTTCCTAAAGCATTAATTTGTAACCAGCAGCCATGGGTTTCTAAGTTAACTTCATCAATCATGTAGATACCATATTGGTCGCAAAGCTTATACCAGAAAGGATGGTTAGGATAGTGGGAAGTCCTGACGGCATTAATGTTATGCTGCTTCATAAACTTAACGTCGAATATCATATCTTCTTTGGTGACGCTGTGACCAAAGCGGTAATCAAACTCGTGGCGGTCAATGCCCTTAAAGACAATCCTTTTTCCGTTTAACAACATAATGCCGTTCTTTTTTTCAAATCTTCTAAAACCAATTTGAGTAGATGTGATTTCAACAAGATTTTCCTGATTAAAAATGCTAAGAACAGCGTTGTATAAGTTAGGTTCTTCTGCACTCCATAACTTAGGGTGAGCCACCTTAAATACTGCTTGGGCTAGTTCTTTATCAGATAAAGTCTGCTCAAGCACTTTGTGCTTGTCTGGAGCGAATAATTCAAAGCGAAACTTGGTTTGTTCATTTTTATTTTCAACTTCAGCAGTAACACTAACCTTGCCTTCTGAAAAGTCGGCGTTAAGAATAGGCTGATAATGCAGGTCCTTGATATAGGTAGCGGGTACGGCGTAAAGGTAGACGTCACGGAATATCCCAGACAATCTAATCATATCTTGGTCTTCTAGCCAGCTGGCACTGGAATATTTGAATACTGCCACTGCCAAGCGATTGGTACCAGATAGTAAATAATCACTAATATCAAACTCACTGGGAGTAAATGAATCCTCACTATAGCCCACAAAATGACCGTTCAACCAGACATAGAAAGCTGTTTGGACACCTTGAAAAGAGAGAAAAACTTTTTTATTTTTCAGATTGTCCTTGAGTTCAAATCTCTTTACATAGCTTGCGATCGGATTGAATTTTTGCGGAATAGCGGGAGGCACCAGCTGCTCATGTCCATCCCACGGATATTGCGTATTAACATATTTAGGATGATTAAATCCTTGTAATTCTAATTGCCCAGGGACTTTAACGTATGAAAAGCCACTATCATTAAAATCATTCTTGTAAAAATTTAATGGTGCAGTAGAAAGATTTTGAGCAACATGCACTTTCCAAGTACCATTTAAACTTTGTTTTAAACTGGTTTTTTTACTCTGAAATTCTGCTTGATTTTGATAAAAGGCAAAATCCGCGTGCGCTGGCAGGAGATTAATTTGAAAAACTTGCGGATCGCTGAGCCAATCTAAAGTAGGGTTTTTAATTTTTGCCGTCATTTTGTTAACACTTTCTCTATTTTTATAAAAAATAAGAGACGGAAAAAGTTTTTCCGATCTCTTAAATCATTAAAATTTAGTTATTTGAATTTTTAGCTTCTGGCCAAACTTTATCGTAATCAACACCAATAATGTCTTTAGTGGTGCGCTTTACTTCATCAGTAGCATCAGCTTTAGAACCGCCGGCACGAAGTCTGGCAATTTCGTTGATTATTATGGTATGGCTCTTCTTATTTAGTTTATAACCAAATGAGATGAGTAATGCTAAGAAAATCAATATACCAGAGCCAAACAAAATGACATTTAAAATTGCATTTTGAGTAGCAATTGGCTGAGTAGCTGCATTTTTGGCAAAGCCGTTGTTATCAAGATACATACCAACAAATATACCGGATAGTCCTGAAGTTAAACCACGGACAAAACTAACAACTGCTTGGAAAGTACCAGCCTTGTTTTCGCCAGTGAGCAGTTCGCCTAAGTCTGGCATAAATGGGTACATGTTCCAAGGAAGGAACCAGTCAATAGCTCTGGAAATTATGAAGAGCATCATGATGATAAATAATAATACGAATGTGTTCTTGGGTTGCAGTTTGCCTAGAGCATAAAGAATGATAAATGTAGCCAAGTCAATTGTTAAAGTTACGCCATAAATTTTTCTAGGACCGAATTTAACAACAGCCCAGCCACCAATTAAAGTACCAATAAAACCGAAACCGGCAAATGACATGATGTAACCGGCAGTTGAGGCGCTGCCGTGCAGACAGAAAATAACATAATAAGTCCAGACCATACTCATAACATCAAAGCCGGTGAATGACAGCAGGTAAATCAAAATTTGCTGAGTATATGATTTAACCCGGAATACGCGAAGATAATCCAATAGTTGTCTTCCCAATATCTTCCAGAAAGAACCGTGAACTTTTTGATGCTTTTTTTGTTTGTTTTCTTCAGCTTCCTTGTCAGCCACATTTTCAACTTGGTCAACTGGCATTTCCCAAGTATTAAACGCTGTCAGCCAGAGGCCGAGCAAGTAGACTACACCAAAGAAGACAGCGTTAAGAGTCAACGCCATAGCGCTGTGTTGCCCAAACACCTTAAAGAGTTGTGCGGGAATAAAGTTGGCAAAGAAGTTTGAAAATGCGGCAAAGACCAACCTGGTGGTAGAAAGTAACGTACGTTCATTAAAGTCGGTAGTCATTTCGTTTGGCAGAGTTGAATAAGGTACAGTAATCATTTGTTGGATCAGCAAAAATGCTAGATAAACAAAGAAGTAGTACCAGTAGTTCAAACCGCCGAACCACAGGCAAATGTAGGAAAGAATTAATGGTGAACCAAAGATTAAAAAGAAATGGCGTCTGCCAAATATTTTTCCTAGTTTAGTGTGATAAAAGTTGTCGGTAATACCACCAGCAACCAAACCAAAAACTGCAGTTACCCAACTACCAATAGCAATAATTGAAGCACCTTGTGTAGCAGATAAATTGCAGAATGATGTGAAGAAGTAGAGCATCCATGCTGACTGAACGGCTTGCGCCCCACCACTACTGAAATCAGTTAAACCATAACAGATAGCAGTCCAAAGAGTGACTTTCCGCTTAGTATAAATTCGTTTCGAAAGTTTATTCATTTTACATTCTTACCCCTAAATCTATTATAAATCGAATCTATTAAACTATTAGGAAGCGGTTCCACTGAAAATTGTAAACATATTTTGTTCAAAAAACCAGAAGTTTTTAAAAAGTTTTTTGTAAAATAAGCTGGCTGCGGATAGCAATTTAGTATACTTAAACTGGTTTTATATATTTTATTTAAAACATTTTTGCGAAAATGGTCTAGACCTAAATATAACAAAAAAGCTTAATAATTTAGCCATAAAATAACTATTTTTTAAAAGCGGTCTAGTTTTACTATCTGTGAATAAAGTTGTTTTGCTAAAATTACTATGCTAAATTAAAAACATGGAAGCGGTCACAAAAAATAAAAAGGTTAGGAGAAATATTTAAATGGATTCTAAGAAATTTACGGTTTCACAAAATGAATCTTTAACTAATTTTCTACTTTCACCAATTACCTATGAGCGCCAAACTACAGTTCCGCCACGAAAATTTCGCAGTGGGCTTCGGCCTAGCCCTTATGAGTATGAAATGAAAGGCATTGATAATGAGTATCCGGGTAGAGCTTATTTTTTAACTCATAAAGTAATTGACCACCAAGATTTAGCTAAGAATATCAAATATACTAAAGTGTATTCCGGCTTTGAGGATGACTTTATTACTTTATCGACTGAAGTTCCGGTACCGACAATCTTAAGATGTTGGGCTAAAACTTATATTGATATGGATGAAGATGCTAAAGTTCCATTCCAAATGTCAACACCTGGCGGCATGAAAATATGGGTTAATGATAAGTTGGAAGTAACTTATAAAAATTATACGCGGAATACAACTAAGGCTAAGAACTGCGAATTGTCTTTAGCACAGGGTACTAATGAAATAGTTGTTTATTTTGATGATTTAGCTGAAAGAGACGCTGATTTTATCTTTTCTCTGGTCAATTTAGGCACTAAAAAGCTCCATGGTCATATTCCGGTTAAAGATGCTGCTGCTCTTGAACATGCACAACATTTACTGGCATCTATTCATTTCTTGAAGGATTATTACGCTCAAGGCGACATAAAGTTTTTTGTAGATTCACCAGTAGATACTGCTCTAAGAATTAGGTTTAATCCACCTGCTGAAGATCCGTATAGTGATATGCAAAGCGGCAATATTACCGAATTCAAGCAGGATGAGCGCAAAGTAACAATTACGCCAGGTGCACATGAATATGTAATGGGCAACACGTATGATTTTCAATTTGCTTCTTTAACCAATGTTGAATTTGGAGTTAAGTTGCCCGATGGTTCGTGGGTTACCAGAATTATTACGTTAACAGTTTATAATACTAAAAACTATGAAAATGTGATTACTGGTAAAACGCTGGCAGAACGTAAAAGACAAGCTTTAGAATATTATGCTAGGCAAAACCTTGATGATATTAATGTTGCTATGGCAAAGATGTATCTGAATAAGCCACTTACTTATGAAAAAGGGCATAAGCTGCCTTTTGAATTAGAAAGTGCACTTAATTTAGTCAATAATCATGGGGATTGTTCCGACTTTATTTTGGCGCCTTTGTTAAGCTTTATGATTAAGTATCCGGACAAGATGTCCCCAGAAATTAAGCAGACGCTTAAGGAAACAGCACTAAAGTTCAGATACTGGATAGATGAGCCGGGCAATGACGTCATGTGGTATTTCAGTGAAAATCACGCATTCTTATTCCATATTGCACGCTATTTTGCCGGTTATCTGTATCCGAGTGAACAATTCACGGTCAGTGGTCATAAAGGTAAAGAACAATATGAACTGGGTAAAAAGCAAATTGAAGACTGGTTTGATGAGTTTTTCAAGTATGGCCTGGCTGAATGGAATTCGTTAACTTACATGCCAATTGATTTAATTGGACTATTTAGTTTATACAATGCGGCACCGGATGAAAGTATCAGAAATCTAGCGCAAAAAGGACTGGATTTTTGTTTCCAAATCATTGCGATCAACTCATTTGGTAAAAATTATGCCTCAACTTATGGTCGCGTTTATGAACACAATTTAAAAAATATCTCTCTCAGTGAAATTGCCAGTTTAGCTAAAGTCGCGTTTAATATCGGCTGTTTTAATGATGCCTTAAGAGATGCTGCCCCGTTTTCACTCTCGGATTACGTACCACAAGGTAACCTCAAAAAGTACTTTATTCCGACTAAACCATATAAATTTGAGTATCTTCAAGGGATTAATCAGGCTCATTCATATATCTATAAAACTCCCGCATACGCAATGGCTAGCGTGATTAACTACCAAGTTGGTCAGCACGGAGTGCAGCAGCATAATATGAATATTGCTTTGAAAGACATGATTACAAACGTCTGGATTACAAATCCGGGTGAGCGTAAGTATAGCGGTGATCATAAACCAAGTTACTGGGCAGGTAATAATAGAGAACCTCAAATCAATCAGTATAAAAATTACATGTTTATGACTTATAATTTAACTAAGGATGACTTACCTTTTATTCATATCTATTATCCATTCTGGGAGTTTGATGAAGAATTAGCTGGTGAAAATTGGTTAGCCTTTCGTAAAGGCAATGCTGCTTGCTTTATTCACTTTTCAAATCCGATCGTAAAAACTAAGTTTGGTCCCGAAACGGACCGTGAATTTATTAGTAACGGCACGAACCACTTTGTTTTTATTACTTGTTTTACAGTAAACGGTAAGCTACCCTCCAGCGCTGATTTACTTCAACGTTTTAAGGTAGACGATGTAAAAAGAGTAGTAGTAGCTGACGGGCGACACTTCAAAGTAAGACCAGAAAAATTAACTGTTGATAATGAAGAAGTGCCGACTAATACTGCCAGCTATTTAAAAATTGGTGGTTTAACAAATTAAAATTTTAGTAAGTAGCGGCGATAAATATGGAAGATGTTGTAATTGGCATTGATTTTGGAGGAACAACGATTAAGTTCGGCTTGGTTACTAGAACCGGTCACATAAAAAGGCAATGGTCTATTGCTACTCCTGCAAAAACTGCACCAGAAACCGTTATGGCAGAAATTGTTCAGGAAATAAAACGGCGAGTAAGTAGTGCAGAGCACCTTTTAGGTGTTGGTTTGGGTATTCCGGGATCGGTAAGACCCGATACTTTAGCTGTCTATGACTGCAACAATTTAGGTTGGAATAAAGATACGGATATCCTAGCACTGCTGCAAAAAGGTTTGGATATACCGCTTGTAATAGAAAATGATGCCAATGCTGCAACTATTGGCGAGAAGTGGCAAGATAGCACCAGTAAAGACAACCTCATGTACGTTACGTTAGGGACTGGTGTAGGAGCTGGAATTGTATTAAATGATCAGCTGGTTCATGGGTTTGCTGGTGCTGCTGGTGAACTAGGACATGTTATCGTTGACCCAAAGGGGTTTAAATGTACTTGTGGTAATCGCGGCTGCCTTGAAACGGTATCATCAGCCACTGGAATAGTACGTCTTTATCAAAAAGAGAGCGGACAAGATGAAGTCTCAATCACAGCAAAAGAAATTTTTGACCAGGCAAAGCAAAACTCTCCTTTAGCCTTAAACGTGGTGGATCAAGCTTGTGATTATTTAGGCTTGGCTTTAGCAAATGTCGCGAACGTTCTTAATCTGGAAGAAATTATTATTGGTGGCGGCGTAGCTGCTGCTGGTGAATTTTTAAGAGCAAGAGTTGAACGGGCTGTGGATAAGTATCTTTATTTTAGCGCTCAAAATCACATTACTATTAAATTAGCAAGTTTAGGCAATGATGCAGGGATTCTAGGCATGGCAAAATTGGTTTTACAAAAAGTAAATAAATAGTATTCACATTTTGGTTATAGCAGCTGCGCCTATAGGTCTGGGTTATGCTGATCATTTGCTTTTAAAGACGAGGTAGAGCCTGTGCTTTATCTGGTCTTTTTTAAAAAGGTGAATTAAAAATGAAAGCGAATCTACGGTTAAAAATTAGTGGCAAAAATTCACGCGCAGCTTTAATTGATAATGGTCAATTACAAGTATCTTTTGATGAGCAAGGCAAAGTAAAGCATCTACGTTATCAGGGGTTGGAGTTGCTTACCAATCTTGCGGGCGAGCCGGGTGATCCCGATAAAAGGCATAGCTTTTATTGTGACTATCATCAGGCTGGAAAAACTGTTAACTTGCAGCCGTCGGCCCTAAAAATTATTGAGAAATCTGCCGCACGAATACATATTGCATATATTGATGATACAAACGAATTAGGTATTGAATATCATATTATTATTAATAATAACGATCCCGCAATCTATTCTTATGTCAAAGCATGGAATAACGTGCACCGCAATTTTAATATTAATGAATTACGCACGGTTTACCGCTTAAATCGCTCTTTAGTTCCTGTGAGTTATAACGGCGAACGAACTGGCTTGCAACCAACTTCTGCGCACATGATGCAGGGGCAAAAATTGCAAGATGAAACTTACCTCATGCCGGATGGCTCGCTTTATGACAGCAGCATGATTTATTCAAAATATGATTATGCCGGCTATTTGAGCAAGACAGATTTGTGGGGCCAATTTGGTCAAAAATTAGGTTTTTGGCTAATTTTACCAGATAAAAGTGCTTATGGTTGCGGTCCCCTTAATCAAGATTTGCTGGTCCACTATGATGCGATAGTTCTCAATTATATGGTCAGTGAGCACTTCGGCAAGGGCGTGTTTGAAGTCCAGCCTGATTTTAATAAAATTTTTGGCCCCTGGTGCATTTATTTAAATAATGGTGACTTAGCCGATGCTAAAAAAAGAGCGGATCATGAAAAAACGGCTTGGCCTTATGATTGGGTTAAAGACCCTGATTATGCCCAAACTCTTTATCAGGTACAGGGCAAAATCTATTCAGAATATCGTCATCAAAACTGTACGGTCATTCTGACAGATACCAGGGCGGATCAGGTGCCGCTTAATCAGCAAAAGGCTGGTTTTATGTACTATACGGATACGAATGCTGCGGGTGAGTTTAATATCGCTCACATCAGACCCGGCAAATATTTCCTATATGTCTATGAAAATTATGCAGATGATTTGGCAACACATCTTTTAAAAGAGGTAATAGTTACTGATCACAATTTAAATCTGGGCTTGTTAAAGATTAAGCGGACAACAACAACTATTTGGCAAATTGGTCTGTGTACTCATACTACAGCCGGGATGAAATTCAGTGAGCAGCTGCGAAATTATAGCTGGCTTGATTTGGTTCCTGCAAACTGGGATTACGACATTGAAAAAGATGCAGAATGGTACTATTTGCAAAATGATCGTGGTCGATGGCAAATTCACTTTAGTAAAAAATCCCTGCAATTCGATGGTCGGGACTATGAATTGCAGTTATCTTTTGCCGGGACATCTCAAAAAGATATGACAAATGATAATGGCTGCACGGTAAAAATCGCTTTAAATGGTACTACAATAGCAACTAAAGTTTTCCCGAATGATCGTGCCGCTTACCGTTCAGCCATGAAAAGTGGCGGTTATCATCTATGGCAGATAAAATTACCTGCCGCTGCAATTTTAAATAATAATGTTATTAGTATTGTAACTGATGGGTACTTAATGTATGACACTATAAGTTTAGTTAAATCAATAATTAATTAGTGCTTTTTCGGTATGAGGAGGCAAATTATGAGTAAAGAAAAGAAAAACACCCAGTACCTTTCTACAGGTGGTGAAGGAGTCAAAATTCCTTTATGGCGCAAAATTGGTTTTTCGGCTTTTCAATTGTCTAATGTAATGATCACACTGGTGACTACATGGTTGATGTATTACTACACGACTTTTCTTAAAATTCCGATTGTGGTTGTTACTTTAATGTTTACGTCTGCTAAGATCATTGGCGCTGTCTTAACCCCAATTTATGGCTATATCTCTGACCGTTTGTATCAGACAAAGTTTGGGCGCAAACATGGGCGTAGAAAATCAATGTTTTTAATAGGAATTCCGTTAAAGTCTTTGACCTATATTTTTATGTGGATTCCAGGGATGCCGCAACCATTATATTTTATTTTCTTTTTGCTATATTTTCTTATTACCCCGATGCTGTCAACTTCGCAGTTAACTTTGACATCAGAAATGTCGGAAGACTCTGATCAAAGGGCACAGCTAGTAGGTTTTAATCAGGCTGGAGCTGCTACTTCCGGAATATTTGCTTCTTTATTTATTGCTTGGATATTCAAGCTTTGTGGACAAAATAACGTTAATAGTTTTGTAATTGCCGCTGTAGTCTACGATATTGTAGGTACATTGATGCTCATTCTTTTTTACAATTCGGTTTATGAAAGACCGGTTGATGAGTCGACAGTGCTTGAACAAAAAAAGATTAGTTTGTGGAAGCGTCTGGTTAATATTTTTTGGAATTTTATTAGTGCTATCAGAATAAAATCTTATTGGACGTATTTGTTAATGTGGCAGTGTGAGGAACTGTTTCGGACTATTCGGGGAGACATTAATACGTACTTCATTATCTTTGTCTTACTGTTAAGCCCCACAGAAGTTGCTGTTTCTACGAGTGTAGGCTACTTTTTTGGCATTATCTTTCTCGTGTTCTTCATGTGGCTGCAGGCCAAAACAAATGGTATGTTTTCATACCGTGTGGGTGCCTGGGGCGCAATCGTTGTCTTTATTGGTATTTTCATGCTGGCCGTTCTAAAACCGGCACATTTAAATATGTGGTGGATTATTGCCATGGTAGCGTTAAACTTTGGGATTACTGGCGTGGTCAATTCTTCGCAATATATCTTCACTTTTTTGCCCGATGTAGATGAAATTGTCACTGCCAAAAGGCGAGAAGGAGAATATGCCGGTGTAAACACTACTATTGATACTATTCTTGATTCACTTTTTACCTTAATCATCGGCATTATTTTACAAATGACCGGCTTTAAGGCCGGTACCAAAGTACAAGCGCCAACCACGGTCAAGGCACTGCTAATTTTATATTGCATTGTCCCGATTGTTCTGCTGCTTTTGGGCATAGCCTTTTCTTATATATGTAAATTGAATGTGGAAAATCATAAGATTATTCTGCAGGAGATTAAACGGCTTAGAAATGGCGGCGCCAAAAAGGACGTCACTCCTAATACTAAGGCGGTTGTCGAGAATCTAACCGGAATGCCGTATGAAAGATGTTGGGGAAATAACAAAGTTATGGACATTACGCGAAGTATTAAAAAGTAGTGGTGAAAATGAAAGACATTGTACTTGATTTTGAGAAAAAAAGTTTAACTGCTATTCCGGAATATTATTGTTGTGAATACCCTAAACCCGCTGCAGGATGGCACGAGCAGGTTTATTATCCCAGATCTATTCAAATTACTAATAATTATCCCGTAAAGACTGATTTAGAGGGCTTAAAAATGACCAATAAATCGTGGGATGAAATTGGCGCAGCGCTAAATGATGATGTCAAAACTTGTCCGCATTACACTTACGCTGAAACAGTACATTTGGTGCTTAAAGTTGCTAATGCCAACTATCAGCTTTTCTTAACTGTGGCAAATTACGAAGAAGTTGATCAGAAAGTAGATATTGTTATCAATCAAATTAACGAAAAAACCATATTGGTTCCAGCTGCAGGGCAGGTAAGGGTGAAGTTGGAAATTGCATTGTCACAGACCACTTTTGATTTATCCTTGATTACTCATAATCGCCCTGATAATGCGCAAAAAGCGCATCCAGCAACAGTTTATTTGAATTACTTAAAGTTAAAGCAACAGGCGTTAAAGCCAACAAGCACCAAAATAGGTATTTATATTGCCTCTGACTCTACTGCACAAACGTATTCTTTAACAGAATATCCGCAATCAGGCTGGGGAGCAGAACTGTATCACCAATTAAAGGGAAAGACGGTAAAAATAAAGTCGTCATCTTTTTATCCGCAAGCGACAATTTATGAATGGGAAAATGCTTTTGTCGATAATCGCTCAATGGGAGCAAGGTCCTCCAAGTCATTTATCTTAGAGGCAAGACTTGAGGCAATCTTAAAAGATATTGCCCCGGGGAATTATTTACTAATTCAATTCGGTGATAACGATGCCACGTCGTATCGTCCTAACCGCTATGTTGCGCCGAAAAAATTCGCTGAATATTTAGTGCAATACATAGATAGTGCATTGGCAAGAAAAGCAATTCCAATTTTAGTCTCCCCGCCAGCGCAATTTAAATATAATGACCAAACAAAGCGTTTTAGTATCTGCTTTGATGATTACCGCAAAGTTATGTTGCAAGTTAGTCACCAAAAAAATATTTCGCTGATTGATTTGGGCAAAGAGTCAACAGCGTTATTGAATTATTTAGGCTGGGATGCAGCACACATGCTTTATTTACAAACAAGTAAAGCAGATTATCCCAACCTTAGTGAAGATAAGCATGATATAACTCATTTTTGTTCTTTTGGTGCTTTCGCCTTGGCTAAAATTATTGCTCAGCATTTAAGCAGTATTATCGGTGCAAAATACTTTGAGTTAAAAGAGTTTAAGCAAGATTTAAGACCAATTATTGACCAGCGCATTGGTATGATTCATTTATCCTGGCCAGAAGTTAAGGGTGCAGAATTTTATGTCGTAAAAGAATGCGGCCAAGAAAGGCATTATCTTGCTACTACGTTTAAAACTAGTATTTACGTCAAAGATAACAGACAAAAGCAACTGGCAATAATTCCCTACCATGGCAACCAACCATTGGCAAAAGAGTTAATAATTGAAGTCTAGAAAGGTTAAAAAAGTTATTGATTAATTATGCATACTGAGCAGGAATTGGGGTCAGATTACAAAGTTTTTTCCCAAAAAACAATTATCGTTACCCTGATTGTCATTTTAATATTATTTGTTATTGGTACTGTTTGGGATCAACCACTTTCTCAGTTACTGGGAAACCAGAATGAATGGTGGGCAGCTATTATCCAAGATATGGGTGCTTTTCCCAATGTAGTGCTGTGTTTTTTAGGAGCAGAAGTCATTTTCCAAAAAGGGACCAGGCTGCAAAATCGTCTGTTGAAATATATGACGCTGCTTTTTAGTTTTATGTTTGGTTTAACCAAAACCTGGGATTTTTTTATCGAAGCCAGAAGTCAAATGGGACAAGCATTTGCTAATGCTGCTAAAAACTTGCCGGTAGGTGCTGGCAATGACTATTCATTTATAGTTACTAATAAAGAGCTCTATTTTGTTGTGCTATATATCATTGCTTTTTATCTCATTCATAAAACCGTGCAGCTGGTTTGGCTCCAAAAAGTCAGTGACCGTGATCTTGCAAGACTAGTAATCGTTGGATTAGCTGGAATTGTAATTGATACAGCAACAGGAGAAATACTTAATCAAATTAAAAATATTGTTAGCAGACCGCGTCCATTTATGAATTTGACTAAAAACGAACCGTTTAAATCATGGTTTATGGTCAACGGCATGTTAGGTTCTGATGATTTTGCATCTTTTCCATCGGGTCATACCAGGTGCTTTAGTATGGCACTTTATTTTTCGCTGTTTGTTAATACCAATAACGCAAAATGGGAAAAAATTTGGAAATATATTGGTTTTACCTATTTAATTATCGGTGGTTTTTCCAGAATGGTCATGGAAAAACATTATCTTTCTGATGTAGCAATGGCTGCCTTTATTGGTTTTTTAGGCATTATTGTTTTGGTAAAACTACTCCATTTAGAAGAAAATAAATTTGATTTTTAAACTGATGAGGGAGAAAAGATGTTGGAAGCTAGTTCGAAGATTGATGATAACGCGATTGTAGGCAAAGTTGAGCCAAGAGTGTTTGGTACTTTGATAGAACAGCTTGGTAGAGGTGTCTACGGCGGACTTTATGATCCAGATTCAGAATATGCTGATGAAGAAGGCTTTAGGATAGATGTTATAGAGCTGGTAAAAGAACTGGGGATAACGACTGTTAGGTGGCCGGGAGGAAATTTTGTTTCTGGCTATAAGTGGGAAGATGGCGTAGGACCAAAGGATAAGCGCCTACGACGACTAGATTTGGCTTGGCATTCTACAGAAACTAATCAATTTGGCTTGCATGAAATGGAAAGATGGCTACAAAAGGCAGGCAATTTAGAACTTATGGCCGCGTTAAATATGGGTACGCGCGGTTTACAAAGTGCACTCGACTTTTTAGAGTATGCCAATATTCCCAGCGGTACTGCTTTAGCAGACCAGAGAATAAAAAATGGTGCCCAAAAGTCCTTTAATATTCGTTTATTTTGTTTAGGAAATGAGATGGACGGTAAGTGGCAGCTTGGTCATTTGGATCAAGTTGAATATGCCAAAAAAGTGGCAAGAGTGGCTGCAGGTATGAGACAAATGGACCCTCATTTGGAACTTATTGGTTGTGGGTCTTCTAATCACGGGATGGCAACCTTTGGTGAATGGGAAGATACTTTATTGCAATATGCTTATGATGAGATTGATTTTGTTTCCTGTCATGCCTATTACCACGCTGATCCCGGTAAATTAGCTACTTTTTTGGGTTCAGCTGTTGATATGGATCGCTTTATTGATGAGGTTGTTTCTTGTATTGATGCCAGCAAAGCTAAGTTAAGGTCGAATCATCAAGTTAATATTTCTTTTGATGAATGGAATGTATGGTATCAAGGATCAGAGCCAAGCAAAGTTCCAGAAGGTCTAAATAATTGGCCGGTTGCACCACATTTACTGGAAGATATTTATACAGTAACTGATGCAGTTGTAGTAGGAGATTTTTTAATCACTTTGTTGAAACATGCTGATCGGGTAAAAGCTGCATCCATTGCCCAACTGGTTAATGTGATTGGACCCATTATGGCGCCGGCACACGCTCCTGCTTACCGCCAAACCACCTTCTATCCGTTTGCTGAAACAGCTTCTTTGACCAAAAACGGACAGGTGCTAACAGAAGTGTCTACTTTTCCTAAACTAGAGAATGAAAAATATGGCACGATAGACGTCATTGACTCAGTGAGTGTCTATTGCGCGAATAATTCCTTAGCTATCTTTATCGTCAATCGCTCAACAGATGAAGATATTAATTATAAAATAGCTTTACCGGCTGATCATAAATATTCGGAGATTGTTAAGGCGCAAACACTGCATGATGACAATTTTTACGCGCAAAATACTGCTGAAAATAATAGTCGCGTCATTTTGAATGATAATGATAGTATTAAGCTAGATTTGCAACAAAAAAAGTTGGAAATTAATTTACCTAGAAATTCATGGACAGTTATCAATATTAAATGATTTAATTTTAACTATCTAGATAGTAAAGGAGGTAGTTTAAATGAAAACCTTAGTACAGAAATATGACAGAATGAATGGCAAGGACCTTTGTGAAATAACTTTGATTAATGAGCACGATGTTAGAGCTACAGTTCTTAATTATGGTGCCACTTTAGAAAAGTTGGAAATTCCTACAGGCAATAATAAATGGGAAAACATTATTATGTCTCTTGCAACTCCCAAAGATTACGCTACAGAGAGAAATTTCTTAGGTGGGACAGTTGGCAGAGTTGCAGGTCGCATTAAGGATGGTAAATGGCAACACGGAAACCAAATTACCCAATTTAAATTAAATGACGGACAGAATTCACTTCATGGTGGTGGAGAAGTAGGTTTTGATAACAAACCATGGGATTTTAAAGTAACTAGTGATAAAGATACGGCTAGTGTACAGTTAATTCTATTTGATCCTGATGGAGAAAATAATTATCCGGGAAACATGAAGATTATTGCTACTTACCAGTTAGATAATGATAATAATCTGAATTATAATATCACTGCTTTTACGGATAAAACGACTTTGTTTAACCCTACCAACCACACATTTTTCAGGTTGGATGGTCCACAGAGTAATGTTGAAGATTTAAATTTACAGCTTAACGCTGATTATTATGTACCAGTTGATGATGCAACTATGCCTATTATGGGAATGGCAAAGGTAGCTGATACTGTCTTTGATTTCCGCAAGCCTAAGAGATTAGGCGCTATCATAAATTCTACAGCAGAACCGCAAATAAAAAATCGTAATGGGTTAGATCATCCCTTTATTCTTAATGGTTATAAGCCAGCAGCTGTCTTGTCTTCTACCAAAACGAACAGGAAGTTAATCATGTCTACGGATGCACAAGCGGTGGTCGTTTTTAGCGCGAATACTTTTAACCATCAGGGCGCCGCTAAAAATATCGGCAGGCATGATGGTATAACGTTGGAGGCACAAGCCGCTCCTGAAAGTGGCTATAGCTTATCTTCCTTTACATTAGTTCCCGGCGAGAGATTTTCCAGAACTATTAATTGGCAAGTAGTTTACTAAGTAAAAAAAAACAAGTTCAATTCTGAACTTGTTTTTTATTCTGCTGGCTGTTTTCTTTTAAACCATTTGATTGCAGCAACTGTTATGGTGATTAACACACCAATAATTACCAGCAAGAAATTAGACTTTTTGTTTTCCCCTGTTTGTGCTAATTGCTTAGCATGATTTTTGGTGCCGTGTATATTTTGCTTTTTAGTAATAATGTGCCTATTTACATTAAATTGATGACTTTTTTGATTGGTGTTGGTTTGTTTAGCGGCCGCTAAATGCAGTTTGGCGGCTGCTTTTTGGTGTTGGGTTTTTATAAAAGAGTGCTTTTAAACGCGCTCTGGTGATAGTGTAATAAAAATTATTATGCTATACATGTAATTAAGCTGATAAAAATATGATAAGATTATTATTAATAACTTTTTACAGTCACTGGTTAATTTCATAAAGTCAGGCGGTGCTTTTTATGAAAAGAACATATTTTAAAGCTAATTTTAATATTGCACGGAAATCCAGGAAAAACATATTGCTAATGGTGGCACTAGTTTTATTTATGGTTCTCTTTGTCCTAGTGGTTGAAACTCAAAATCTGGGAGATAATTACCGACAGTGGCAGTCATACCATGATTCACTGGAGATTAATATTAGCTATTTTGATAGTAATTCATTACATAAAAAAGAATATAAAGAGACATATTACAATCTAAATAATCAAGAAGCCTGTATTGACGGTTTACAAAATGGAGAAGTCCTTAATACACCGCAAACCTATTTAGAGAGTTCAATCGACTTATTTCAAACCATGCTAAAGGGTTACCGTAATAATTATTTGGGAGCCAGCACTTTAAATGTGCCACCAAAGTATCAATTACATCAAAGGCTGGTGACTTACAAATACCTTTACCGCCACCACATACCAGCAGCGATGAATTCTAAGTCATCTGTAACATATTTGATTTATATTTTAAATTTTGTAGCTGTTTTTATTTTCTTTTATGTTTTGCTGATATCTAGTGATGTATGGATGATCAAACTAGACCATGATACGATTTTACGCAATATTCCGTATCGTGTAGAAGACGAAGTGAAAGGCAAAATCCTGATTAATCTGGTTTTAGTCTTGATTCCCGTACTTATCGGCTTAATTGGGGCATATCTTTTCGCGGGTTTTCGCAACGGTTTTCGGAGTTTGAATTACCCGAATGTTTTTTATTTCAATAAAATTAGAGCAATCCCTGTATGGCTGGATTGTGTCTACTTTTTACTTTATACGGCAGTATTAGTCATTTTTGTTACCAGTTTAACGTTATTTTTAAATCAATTAACCAAGAACGTATACTTAAGCATATTTATTGGGATTGCGCTATATGTTTTATCCTATGCGTCTAATCAGCTCTCTAAGT
This sequence comes from Lactobacillus sp. W8093, assembly GCF_016100925.1. Lineage (NCBI taxonomy): Bacteria > Bacillati > Bacillota > Bacilli > Lactobacillales > Lactobacillaceae > Lactobacillus > Lactobacillus sp. W8093. The sequence continues at coordinate 211,172 of NZ_JACFRL010000002.1, forward strand.
TTATTGTCTGGCTGCCATCCGAGTACCTTAATGTTAACAATGTTCTTAATGGTACTGTAGCAAGCAAAACGGGCTTTGCCGGTTTAAATTTGGTAACGGGAGCTATCATTTTATTAATCTGGTCTTTGACATTAGTTGCAGGGTTTAGATATTTAATCAATAAGGGAGGAACACAAAGATGAAATGGCGTTATTTTCTTTTTCAATTAAAGGCGTTCCTAGTTAATCCTAAAAATGTCGGTCTATTTATTATCACTATAGTTTTATCGTTTTATTTCGGCTTGGTTTCCGTGCCTAACCATACGGTAATTGAACAAGTCGATCCCCGGCCAATTCAAAAAGAATATATTGACTATAAAGCCTTTCTTAAAGCAGCGCGTAAGGAGTTCGTACTTGCGCGCAAGCCGGGATATCATTATTCTCCTAGTAGAGGAGCAATTGATGCTGTATACACTTATCCAAAAGTTTTAGCATACGACCGCAAACTGCTGGGAGCTTTAAAGAAAAATGATATGAACGCCTATGCCCACTACGCTAGTATGCGCTACAAGTACATTGACGACTTGATTTTTGAAAAAGGCAATCAGAACTTTTTATATCCAGCTGCATATAATAAAAATGACAACTTTAATATGGAAGGACATTATGGCTATCAACGGACATTTCACTTGTATAATGCACTTTTAGCAGGTAATAAGGATAAAAAAACACCATTAAATAAAAATATTCTAGAAGAACGCACCGCTTTACAAGTAATGCAAAATTCTCTTTCGGGCTGGACGGTATTATTACTAGTGGTGATGGTATGTTTCTTTACTGCTGATATTGTGACTAATGACCGCAAATATTACACTGTTTTAGAAAATATTCCTTTAACTAAGCGCACGATTTTATGGTTGAAAACCGGAGTCGTTGAGGTAGGAGTTCTGCTGAACTTTGTTGTAGCGGGCATAATTGCTCTTTTCTGCATTGCCCCTAAGTATGGCTTAGGTTCATTAAAGTTGAATACGGTTGATTATTTAGGAAAAATAAACTACATACCTACTTTCAGAACTGAAACATTGGGTATGTATTATTTGCAATTTATGATATTTGCCGTCATTATCACTTTTATTTTTATCAGGCTTACAATTCTGTTATCAATTGTCTTACGCAATGAATATGTTGCTGGAATACTTAGTAGTTTGTTTGCCATTAGTGCGAAAATGCTTTACTTTTCGCTAGGAATGGGTTTTGTTTATCCAGTTTTAGAAAAGCTGCCTATGACGTATTTCTCTATTGGCGATAGTACAACGGGAAATCTGGCATATTTAATGGATGTACCTGGCTGGGGTTTTACTGCGGGTATCAAACCGCTGCTTTACCTGGCACTTACAATTGAAATATTATTATTTTTGTTCACTCAAATTAGAAGTATACCTTTAGTTAGGCGTGGTGATTAAAATGCTAAATTTAAAAGATGTTACATTAGCTTTTGGCAAAAATGTTGTTTTAGATGGTATAAACTTGCAATTCAAACAGGGAGAAATAGTGGGTTTGGTTGCACCTAACGGAACGGGTAAATCAACTTTAATTAATGTCATTTTGCATAATTTGACCCCGCAAAAAGGCTTCATTGAGTATGAAGGTACGCGTTATCAGACTCAAAAAGATACGATTAAATTGCACCAAGAAATTTGTTCTTTTCCTGAGCAAAACGACCTTTTTCCTTTTATGACGGGAAGGGACCATCTTAACTTGTACGCCGATCTTTGGCATAATTCTGAAAAGCCCGTCGAGCAAATAATTACTGACTTGCAAATGGCAGACTATGTTGGCCACAAGGTTGAAACTTATTCATTAGGAATGAAGCAGCGGCTTTGTTTTGCGATGGTAGTAGCGGCTAACTCTCCTGTAATGCTTTTAGATGAAGTAATGAATGGTCTTGATCCTCAGAATGTAGCTTTAATTTCGCACATGCTTCTTGATCTAAAGGGTGAGAATAAGTTGATCATTATGGCTTCACACCTTTTGTCCAACTTACAGGAGTATGCAGACAGGGTTTTGTTTATGGGTCACGGTCAAATAATTGAAGATTTAGATAATAAAGAACAACATAATCGTTATTTGAAAATGCAGTCCAGTCCTAAAGCAGTAAAAATACTTTCCGGATATGATTTCGAAACTTTGCCCAATAACTTGATCTTGTTACCTTTAGCAAAAATTGAACAGGAAAAGTTAACGCAAATTTTAACGGATTTAGTTGACTCTGATATTCAATATTCAGTTGAAAGAATTGATATCGAGGACTTATTTAACAAATTCTATAATTAAAATTTTCTAACCTGGTTTAATATCTTTAAAAAATAAGTAGACGTAGTCTGCATATTCATACTAGTTAAAAAGTGAATAATCGAAATAGCAGCCGTATCATTGGCGGTATTGTGAAATGTCAAAATGGCGTTTAGGAAATTGCGGCCAACGATTAGCAGCATTTCATTATCTGACAAGTCAATCTGATTTATTCGTGTAAGTAGTTGGTCTGCAAGTTTAAATTGATTTCTGGTAATTAAGCCAATGACTGCTTCAAAAAGTGCTGCTATACCGAAATGGAAGGTATTTTCTCCCGCTTTTTTAATAAAGGAAATATTGCTGCTGATTTGAGCAGCGGTCTGATAGATAATTCTGGGACTAATAATAGGAATGATGTTGGCAAAGAGTGAGAGAAATTCATGCCCCCAAACTGTTACTTTGTTTAATTGGCGGTTTAACTCATTTTGTTGGGCAATAGGAAAAATATTGTGCTGAGAACTCTTATAATACAAACTGCAGGCAATTGCTGCATAGTCCAAGTCAAAAGGATCTTGACTTGACTGATATTTATTTAATGCCGCTTGAGCCAGTTTTTTCAAATAGTTTTTGTCGTGGTTACTCCAAGACTCTTCTAAAACTTGGGCAATATGATCCTGCGGGTCGAGTTTAGCAAGCGCAATATATTCAGTTGCCGATAAACTAATTCTTTCACACAATTTTAATACCCGGTTAAAATCCATGTGTCCTTGATTATTTTCCCAGCGAGAAAGCATTTGAATGGAACAAATGCCTGCGGCAGCTTCTTTAAGGGTAATATGCTGCATTTTTCTTAACTGTTTAAATTCATTCCCTGATTGCATGATGTTTTTGTCCTTTTTAAGATATTATGGCACTTTTTTCTCATATATGAGAAGTAAAAAAATCTCAAAAATAATTCATGCTTTAATATGCTTAATTTAAAACATTACAACGGTTTTTAATAGTAAAAAAGGAGTAACAAAATGCAATCTTCGTTAAAATTTGCACCTAAATGGAAACTTGGTGCCTACATACTTTTAGCAATAGTCAGTGCATTTGGCAATGTGGTAATTGCGTATGTCACTAAGATCATGCTAAATGCAGCGCAGTACCGTCAGGGTAATAGTGTTAATTTAATTAAGATTGCCGGTATTGGTGCTGCAACCATCTTAATCATTATGCTGTCCAACTTTGTATACCGCTATATCAAATGCGCTATTATTCAAGATGTTAATGTTTATCTTAAAGAGAAAACCATGAGCTATCTGATTGAGCAGCGTAGTGATTCACAAAAGGATGGTTTAAGTCTGATGACCAACGATCTGAAACAAATTGAGACGTCTAAGACTACAAATGAACTAATGATTATTGCAGAATTAGTTTCTTTTGTACTGTCAGTTGTGGTTGGTCTAATCAATTCTTGGATTTTAACTTTAATTTTTATGGTAACAACTTTAGTTCCTGGACTAGTGCAAAGAGCATTTACCAAAACAATTCAAGCTAAAGCAAAAGTTTGGGAAACGAACAACGTCGCATACACCCAAAGTGTGAATGACGGATTAAACGGGGCGCAAACTGTCGGCTTATACGATGCCCAAAGTTCGACTATTGTTAAAGTCGTTAATAGTGCCAAGAGAATGGAAGAAGCATTAAAGAACTTAAACTTCACACAAGCTGCTGCAGGAGAAGTTATTATGGCTTTTGCGGATATTTTTAGCTTTATATTACCATTTCTAGTAGGTGCCATCTTAATGCTGCAAGGACAGTTCGGTGTTGGTACTTTAATTATGATAGTGCAACTATCCAATGAATTTATTAACCCGATAGTTAATATTTTTCAGCAATTAAATGCTATTAAGTCTACTAAGCCGATGTGGGATAAAGTAGAGCAGGCTCTGTCTTTTTCAGCTGACAGTACTAAAAATGCGAAAACTGGTAAATTTACTGGTTTGAAAGTTGAAGATGCAACTTACAGTCAAGGTGGCAAGGCGATTTTTACTCACCTTAATTTGACAGTTGCTCCGAACGAAAAAATCTTACTTATGGCACCTAGTGGTTGGGGCAAAACCACGCTGTTAAATTTAATGTTAGGAAAAATTAAGCCTAATGCGGGTCATGTCTTTATTGATGATGAAGACGTCACCGGTAATTGGGCCGCAGCCCACGATAATTTCAGTTACGTTAACCAAAAGCCGTTTATCTTTGATGATACAATCAAATTTAATATTCTATTAGGTCGAAAGGTTTCCCCAGAAAGTTTGGCTGAAGCAGTTGAATCGGCGGGACTAACTGAACTCGTGAATGAAAAAGGCTGGGATTATCAAGTTGGTGAAAAGGGGGCAAATTTATCCGGAGGGCAAATCCAAAGAATTGAAATTGCACGTGCTTTTTTGTCTGAACGTCCTGTATTGCTCGCTGATGAAGCTACTAGCGCGCTTGACCCAGAACTGTCACTTGCAATTCATAAAACGTTATTAAAAAAGCCTAATTTAGCGGTAATTGAAGTGGCTCATAAAATTTCTGCCACTGAAAAGTCGTTGTTTGATCGAATAATTAATTTGAATGAAAAAAATGGAGAATAAAAAATTATTAATGCGTTATATTGACGCTGATGGTGTTGTTAAAGTATGGCCTGGTAAAGCCAAAAACCGGTTGTTAATTTTAAAGTATTTGGCAACTAAATTTGAACCAACAAAAAAATATTCTGAGCAGGAAGTAAATTTAATTTTAATGCGGTTTGTGGCGGATTATGTTACCAGAAGACGTGATTTAATTGAAAACCATCTTTTAAAGAGAACGGATGATGGTAGAATTTACTGGCTAAATGAAGAAAATAGAGTAAAGGATTAGGATATAATTGATACTGAAAAGCTGGTATATAAAAAGGATATTAAGACCATAGTTGATGACTATCAAACTAAATAATAAACAGTTTAAAAGGACAAATGGCTGCATGTCGTTTGTCCTTTTTTGGTGAAAAGCTAAAAGCTGATGTAGCAGCCTCTTATGAAGATAGATAACAAGATGGCAAGACTTAAAATTTATATTTAATTTGATATTATGATACATTCCTAAAAAATAATAATTAAATTTATTGGTTGAAAAATGATTGAGACCCGCAACTTTAAAAATTGTTATTTTACTTTTTAAACATATTTTACCTTTTAATTGGGAGTGTCAATAATTATGTGTAAATGGAATTCTCTTCCGCTGTCTTCACTTAATCAAAGTAAGACTCGATTGTATCAAGAATCAATTATTCAATTGAAGCAATGGATTGATAACAAAGTTTTTGCTAATATTCCTACTCTTTTAATCGGTAATTTTTAGTTGTCTGATTGTAAATAAGGCTAAAATTTAGCCTTGTGGGTCTAGAGTATGTTTAAGCAACTTATGCTAAAATATAAATGTATAAATAGTTTAGCGATTCCACTGGAATTACAGAAAAAATTTTATCCCAATTGATATGACCCCCAAATTTAAAACAAATTTGGGGGTATTTTTGTGACTAAATTATCTAAGCAATATACTGTCAGCTTTAGTATGATTATCAAATTTGTCCTGGTGAATTAAATTGGCATTATCAGGTTGGACTACCTAATATTATTATGCGGCCTTTTTAGCAAGTTTTTTAGGACCTTAAATAATAAAAATATGAGATTTAATTGACCAATATGGTAAAATAACATATAATTTTCATAATTTATCGTACATTGAAGGCTAAGAGTAAACTGACTATTGCTGCTAAACTAAGAATCTATTTCAAATGAAAATTTTCTGAGTTTTGATTCTTAGCTAAATTGGGGTTACATCTTTTAGGCGATAAGTTTAATCTATTTCAAAAATGTTAGGTAATATTCACGGAGATTTCTATGAAAAAAAAGTTTTATGCGCTCTACAAGATTTTCCTTATTAATGCTTTTAGCAACAAAATTGCATTAATGTTTAACATTGTCTTTCCAGTTATATATTTTGCTATATCTAATGCTCCGGTCTTGATTAATAATTATAATGTCAGTAAGGATAAACTAATTAGCGCAAGTGCTTACTATTTTGCCTATATTGCCTTAACAACTACTCTAAATTCAGTGATTCTGGCAATGGTTGAGTATCGTGATTATGGTTATTATAAAGTTATTTACATGGTGACCAATTCAAAGTATCTAGTACTGATTAGTCAATTTTTATCACAATGGACGTTTTTAATAATAGAATTATTCCTTTTTAACTTAATCACCACACTAATGTTTAAGTCCCTTGCTTATCTGGGCTATTTACTATTGACCACAATAATAGCTGCGATTGTATTTGTTTTACCTTTAACTATGGGCTTATATTTTTTACTTACAGTGAAATTAAGGTTGCAAACTTACAATATTGTGATTACGTTAATTATTTTGCTCTCTTTCATGGTGTCAGCTTTTGAAGCAAAAAACGAAATATTAAATTTATTATTGCTATGTACGCCTGTTAAATACCTAATGACTGGGTATGAAGTAATAATGCAAATGATGTTTTCTAGAGTAAATTGGGCAAATCTTATTAATTTATTGCTCGTTATTTTAATTTATGTCCTATTTGGAATGATTTTTATTGCAAAACAAAATATTTCTACAATTTTTGAAAAAAAATAGTTGGAAGGTGACAATATGGAAATTAAGCATTTGAACTTCTCTTATAAAAAGAAAGAAATCTTTGCCGATTTTAACGCAAAATTTGTTGGCGATCAGTTAAATGTGATCATTGGTAGTAATGGTGCTGGTAAAACGACTTTACTTAACCTAATTTATGGCTTTATTGATCGTCCTGCTGCGGCTATGATTGATTTTCCTTCTATGTCTAATATTATTTATAAATTTCAAAACATGTCTTTCTTTGATGAACTGACAGTAAAACAAGTAATAAATTTTTTTAAAGCAATGAATGATCATACTGTTGCAGTCACTAATGCACAAGTTCGTTTTTATAATGAGATCATAAAAGAATTAATAAATACTAAACTAAGGTCTTTATCCGGTGGTGAATATCAATGTGTTATGGTTTATTGTACTAGCATAATGGAACGGGAATTATATTTGTTCGATGAACCTCTTAGTGGAATTGACAGTTATATTGAAAATTTGATTTTAGACTTAGTTGAATCTTTAGTTGTTGAAAAAAAGAAAAAAGTAATTATGACTTTGCACCAGTTGGCTAAATTAAACTCTTTGCAGGCGCACATTGTATTCGTTGGCAACAAAAAGTGTGTTTTTCAAGGTAACCTTAACCAAATGCTGCAGGCGGCAGATACAGATGATATTGATATTGCATTTAAGAGAATGCGTCAGGCAGTATCTTGTTAAATCAAGAGTAACTATACTTTTAATTTATAAGAGATATAAAATTGATTGAGCTAAACAAACTATTTTGGTTAGGTTTGCTTGGCGTATCAAGCTGAAGCGTATTACTTATATATAAAATGAGGTGACTTAAATAGTATTTTTAAGTCACCTCATTTTTATTCAAATTAATAATAGTGCTACATGAGCAATTCATCTTAAATTCTGATGGTAATTTTTTGACTGCAGTATTTTCTAAGTTAGATTTTCATAGCAAAAAAAGTCCTTCTTTTAGTTATATTAACAAAGCCAGCGATTCATAAGGCTGTAAAGCCAAAGTCTTTGGTACTGCGCTTAAATTCCTATTATAGTTGCTAATTAAAGTTTGCGCTTTTTGTCCTTGATAAGAACCGGGTAAATCGTAGGTTACTTTTTGCCCATAAAAATTATTTATTACTAGTAAGGTTTGTCCCTGATAAAGTCTGCAATAAGCAAAAATTTGCGGATGATCCAAATCAATGGGTTCATAGCTCCCCTTAGCGATAATGGGATAATGTTTTCTCAAGTAAATCAACTTTTGATAATAGGGGAAAATTTCACCATGATCAAGTTCAGCCGCCACGTTAATTTGTTCTTGATCTTTAGGCTTCAGCCAGGGAGTACCAGTAGTAAAGCCGGCATTAACACTATCATCCCAGTGCATTGGCGTTCTGCTGTTATCACGCGACTTCACCTGAATAATTGTCAGAGCTTTGGCGTCACTTAAGCCTTGTTTTTTAAGGTCATCATAAGCATTAAGTGTTTCTACATCCACATAATCGGTTATCTTCTGGTAGTTAGGATTAATCATGCCGATTTCTTCGCCCTGATAAATATAAGGGGTACCGCGTAAAAGGTGCAGCGCAGTAGCCAGCATTTCAGCCGATTTTTCCCGAAAATGTACGGGATCACCAAAACGGCTCAGAGCCCAGGGCTGGTCATGATTATTCCAAAACAGAGCATTCCAGCCGCCGCCTTGACTCATTCCTACTTGCCAGTCATTTAGGGCCTTCTTTAAAGCAGAAAAATCAAAGGGAATCTTGGTCCATTTTTGTCCATCTTGATAATCAACTTTTAGATGATGAAAAGTGAAAACCATTGAGAGTTCATGATTTTCTTTTTTAGTGTAAGCAACAGAATTAGCAATGGTCGTTGATGACATTTCACCCACTGTAATGGTATCGGGTTCCTGACCAAAAGTCTTCTGATTTAATTCTTTTAGATATTGGTGGACTACCGGCTGATCCGTATACATTAACTTGCTGGCAGTGTTTTTAGGTGCATCAGTAAGCTGTTCATCTTTGCCAATAACGTTAATCACGTCAAAGCGAAACCCTTTAACCCCTTTATCACGCCAGAAATTAACTACTTTAAAGAGTTCTGTTCTAACTGCTGGATTATGCCAGTCAAGATCGGCTTGAGTTTTATCATATAAATGAAGGTAGTATTTACCAGTTTTACCAAACGGTGCCCAAGCGGAACCACCAAATTTAGACGTCCAGTTGTTAGGCAAACTGCCATTTGCTTTAGGTTTTCTAATGTAGAAAAATTTTTGATAATATTCGTCGCCAGCTAAAGCTTTTTTAAACCAAATATGATCAGTGGAGCAGTGATTTAACACCATATCAAGCATCACACCAATATGGTTTTGCGCAAGCTTAGCGACTAATTCTTCAAAATCAGCCATTGTGCCAAATAACGGATCAATACCATAATAATCGGCAATATCATAACCATTATCATTTTGGGGAGATACAAAAAAAGGATTGAACCAAATCATATCAATATTTAGTTTCTTTAAATAAGGAATTTTCTGGATGATCCCCCTTAAGTCCCCGATACCGTCACCATTACTGTCATAAAACGATTTGGGATAAATTTGATAAATAACTTTATCTGCCAAACTCATAGAATAAGACCCCCATTTTTGTTTTTCCTGTGCGCAAAGTCTACAAACTTAAATTTATCAGGCCGATGTTGCGAAATAGTGTACTGAAAAAAAGATGTGTCTTTTAAGTAAGTTAAGCTGCGTACTACTACGACTAAATTGGTATTGGTAAGCTGCAACTGCTTGATTACACTTGCACTAGCTGGCTCTACCGTAATAGTTTTAGTGGCATAATCAATTTCAAGCCCTAAATCATGCTCAAAATAGTGGTATAACGAGCTTTGTGCCTGCTGCGGCGAAATTTGGGGCACGTATTTTTTTAAAATATAATCTTCGTCAACTACTATTGGTTCATGATTGATCAAGCGCAAACGTTTTACATAAGTCGCAGCAGTTTCTGTTAAGGATAAATGTTTACTGATGGTAAACGGCACACGTGCATCTGTTAACTCAATAATTTTAGTTGCCGCGTGCATTTGTTTTTGCTTGTTGAGTTCGTCAAAAGATTCAATATTAGAAACTGGGAAGGCAATGCGAGCGGCATTAATAACCACTGAACCTTTACCCTGTATTTTTTGAATTAAACCGGCGTCTGCCAGTTCAGTCAAAGCTTTTCTAATTGTTTCACGTGAAACATTATATAACTGTGATAATGTCGGTTCGCTTGGTAAAAAATCACCGGCTGCATATTGCTCGTGTTTAATTTTATTCGCTAAATCAGCTGCAATTTGGATATACTTAACTGCCATTATTTAAGATCCACCTTTTTTTATTTAATCATACCACCTTGCTTAAAATTATAACCTGTCTAGTATAGTTAATAAATATAAAAATACTATTACAACAGTATAATAATCAAAATGTTGACACTTGTCTATACAAGAACTATAATTTTTAGGAAAGCGTTATCAATATATGACGACCCTTTATGCAGTAATTTCATGGAGGTTTAATTATGAGTAATACGATTAAAATACTGGCACCTGTTGCCGGTCAGGTCATTAATCTTGAAGATGTTAATGATCCGGTTTTTTCTCAGAAAAAATTGGGGGAAGGCTTTGCTGTTAAACCTAGCGCAGGAGAAATAGTTTCGCCTGTAACCGGTAAGGTGGTAATGGTTGCTAAAACAAAGCACGCACTTGGTTTGCAAACTGCAGATGGTGTGGAAGTGATGATTCACTTAGGTATAGATACCGTTGAACTTGACGGCAAACCGTTTGATTTGCAAGTGGCAGCCGGCTCTGAAGTAAAAGCAGGGCAGCAATTAGGGACAATGGATCTGCAGGCAATTAAAGATGCCCAAAAAGATGATACCGTCATTCTGGCGATTACTAATACCGCTGATATTTTAGCTGGTATCGATCTTGCTCTGGGCACTAAGTCTGCCGGTGAATCGGCAGCCACTATTACATTGAAACAGACTAAGTCAGCACCAGTTGCCACTAACAAAAAAGAAAATAAATACCAAACTACAGCTCGCGAAATTGTTAAGGCAGTTGGTGGCGCTGATAATGTTAAAAGTGTTATGCACTGCTTTACTCGTCTGCGCTTTACCTTAAATGATAATAGTATTCCGCAGGATGACGAGGTTAACAACATTAAAGGAGTAATAGATGTTACCCGTGCAAATAACCAATATCAGATAGTAATTGGTCAAACGGTAGAAGACGTTTACGATGAATTAATCAAACTACTTGGACCAAAATACGCGGGACAGGGTGAGACTACAGCTGCTGCTCCTGCTCCGGAGACTAATCAATCTATTGGTGGCAAGATTAAAAATGGTTTCTTCCAGTTAATAGGTGTAATTACCGGCTCTATGATGCCAGTAATTGGTTTGCTAGCCGCCAGTGGTATGTTAAAAGGTATTCTTAACATTTTAACTAACTTTTGCCACATGTCTACGGCTTCGCCAACTTACACTATTATCAATGCGATGGGGGATGCGTCGTTTTACTTTCTGCCTTTAATTGTTGGTTTTACAGCTGCTCAAAGATTAGGTTCTAGTCCGGTAGTTGTTTCTATTATTGGCGGTTTTCTGATTTACCCTGATTTAGTAAAAATTTATGCCAGCGGCAAATTCAGTTACTACTTAGCTGGCGTTGGTATTAATGCCAACTTCTTCGGTATTCCAATTCATATTCCACAATATACTTATTCAATTTTCCCAATGATTTTTGCGGCTTGGATGGCTGCTAAAATTGAACCGTGGATAAAGAAGTGGATGCCAGTTACATTAAGACAAATTTTTACCCCGCTAGTAGAAATATTTTTGGTAGGGATGACAGTCTTAATTATTGTAGGACCCGTAATTTCATTTATTTCTACGGGAATTGCCAAAGTATTGCAATGGCTCTTAACTGTCAACACTGCACTTTCCGGTCTAATCATCGGTGGTCTTTACCAGATACTGGTTATCTTCGGACTGCACTGGGCAGTAGTGCCAATTATTGCCAATGATATTGCTGCAACGGGACATAGTATTTTAAACGGTATTGTTTCAGTAACTATGATTGCCCAAGGTGCTGGTGCCCTGGCTGTTTGGTTTAAGACCAAGCATAATCCTGACTTAAAGGGATTATCTTTAAGTGCTGCTATTTCCGCTGCTGTTGGTATCACTGAGCCGGCAATGTACGGTGTTAACTTAAAGTATGGTCGTGTATTTATGACTTCAAGTCTTGGTGCTGCCATTGGTGGTCTGGTAAACGGTCTGCTTAAAGTTGATATGTATGGCTTTACTGGCAGTTTAATCGGATTTCCATCCTTTGTGCCTAAAGCTGGGCAAGGCAATCCTAATAACCTGCTGAACTTCTGGATTGCCTCCATTGTGACAATTGTTGCTGCATTTGCTTTGACCTACTTCTTTGGTTATAAAGAGCAGGACGCTAATAGTCCTAAGGATGCTCCTAAGAAAAAGAATTTAGCTGATTTATAATTGATAACAGTTTTTTAAGTACAAAATATTAAGGGGCTCCAAAAGCATGGTCGCTTTCGGAGCCCTTTTTCTGTCTAATAAATTATTGCACCAACTTAATTGGTACCTTGATAACCGCCTTTTTACATGGCTTTTCATTAACGTCTAAATCTAAGCAAGCTTCATGAGCATCTTCAGGAAATAAAATAATATAATCTCCAGGATGTAAGCAAATTGAAGTTGCCGGACCAGTGAAGCGCTGATAATGCGCCACGTCATCCGGACTTGCAAGTGCATTATCTATTTCAGTCAGGCCGTCAGGTTTAGTTACCCTTGTTATTTCTGCACCCTTAATTAAATAATGAAAATCAAGGTGGGTTTGATGATTTTCAAAGCGCCCCTTTTTTTCGTCTTTCGTATTATATTCCTGAATTTTGACAAAAATGCCATCACTGATGTCGTACCTGCCAACAGCCAAATTGGTCAAATTGGTTTCTTGCAGCCATTTAAAAGCCTTATCCAGATACTGATTTTGACGAATAAAAGCAGTAGTTGAATCATTAATATTAGCGTAAATCATATCATTTTCCTTTCTTAAATTCTGAGTTAATTATCTAGCATTTGTTTTGAATTAAGTTGCTGGATCTTATCCACCATTTCATCAAACGAAAGGCTGCTCAATTTTTTATTGGCAGTAAACTGAGTATCTTCAAGAGTATTGAAATCACCTATTAAGTAGTATGCGGTCAGATAACTTAACAAGAATTTTTTAGCTTCAGGTATTAAGTCTTGTTGAGAATAATTCATCTGACTGGCAACTGTCGCAAAATGATATGCGAATTTTTCTGGATCAATCTGAGTATTTTCGTTAACAGTCATAAAAAACCTTCTTTCATAAAAATACTTTTAATCTTATTCTATATTGCCCAATTAAATTGTTTTAGTGTTTATTGTTTAAAAATAAGACGATAAATATTCATTTACGAGTGATTTCTTTTTATCCAGTAAATAATGTTTAAAAATAAGACGATATTCAATGTAGTTTAGCTGTGATTTTTATTAGCATAAACAATGTAAGCGATTAACCGGTATGTTTTATTTGAGAGAGGTCATTAAAATGTCACAAGCGTACATTGTTTTAATTGTAATGGCTGTAATGATCGTAGCAATGGTTTCTGATAAGTTTGATTTTGGATTTGCGCCAGTTGCCGCCTGTACAATCTTGGTTTTAACTGGAACAGCCACCGTACAACAAGCATACGGTGGCTTTATTAACAATAACACTATCTTAACTGCAGGATATGTAATTATCAGTTCACTTTTTGCGCGGACACGTGCCATTCATAAATTACAGGCATTTTTGTTAAAGATTCAAAAAGGCAAAAGTGGACTGACACTATTTGTAGTTTTGCTATTATTCACTGTTATTCTGATGACAGTAATGGAACCAGGACCTGCAACCTTATTAATCTGTTTGGTTTTGTCAACTTTACCGGCAGGTGGCGGCATACCATCGGGACAAATGCTGTTGCCGCTGGCTTCAATGGTCGATATTAGCGCTCGTAAAATTCCTATGGGTATGACCATGGTTTATGTGTTAGCGTTAAATAATTTTATTACTAACGCTGGCTTCAGCCATACAGTAAGTATGGGCACTTGGATTATTGCCGGTGCAGTGCCACTTTTAGTTGCATTTGTTTATTCCTTAATTGCGTATCGTGTTTTACCAAAAAAGGAATTAAAAATTGATGCGGGGCAGGATCAAAAAGAACAAGAAGAAGAAACGACTGATAACTTAAAATCATGGCAGGAAAATTTGATTTACATTTCTTTTGTTGTAACTACAATTGCCATGTTTTTTACCAATCAATTAGGAAATATTGTCTACGTTATCCCATTAGTAGGAATTGGCCTGATGTACTTTTGCAATATTATCAGTTTTAAAGAAATTCGTGAGGGCATGTCGAGTCCCATTATCTATCTTTTAGGCGGAATGTTTGGTCTTGCTGATATCATGGCTGCTAAAGGCGTAACCAAAATGATTGGTTCAGCACTACAAGGAGTTCTGGGCAATAATTCCAGCATTTGGGTCATTACCTTTGTCTTTGCTTTTGCTGCGACAATCATGGCCAACTTGACCGGCTCGAACATGGGAACAACCATGATTTTAACGCCAATCGCTATTGCAGTGGCTGTTGCTTCCGGACTTGATCCCCGTGCTGCAGGTTTAGCAACCGTAATTGCGTCTAATGCTGCAGTTATTATGCCAATGGATACTGCCATAGGTATTGCTGTTGCCCAGGGACACTATAAAATTGGCAGAACATTTGTCTATACTATCCCGTTAACAATAATTTATATCACCGTTGTTGCTGTAATGTGCTGTGTATTATTCCCAGCATAATTTGGCAGCAGTTTGATAATAACCCAGTTTTTACCGTTTTAAATAGCGCCATAAAGTTGCGCGACTAATGTTTAATTCTTTAGCCGTTTTGGTTTTATTGCCATTATTTTCTTTGAGCGCTTGTTTAATGTCTTGGACGATAATATCATGCAAAGAACGTCCTCGATGTGCAGGGCTGGCTGCCTTTAAAGCCGCTTGTTCTGGCTGTGATTTTTCACTCACAGCCAGCTGAGTTAAGATTAGATCAATATCTTTGCCCTTTAAAATCGGCGCGTCTGCTACTGCTAGGGCAGTAGTCAAAACGTGAATAAATTCACGGTAGTTGTGGGGCCACGGGTAACTCGATAGATGGTCTAATGCTGTGTCAGAAATTCCTGAAAAAGTTTTACCCGTATTTAAATTAAAATCGTTGAGAATGGAGTGTACCAACTGATTAAAAACGTCATAAGACATTGCGTTTAAAGGTTTTAAAAAGAGTTCGTTAACTGTGAGGTAATCAGGAAAAGAAATATTCAACTTTGTTCCATAAGGCTGGGTAATTAAGAAAATCAACTTGTTTCTGCCGTCCAAATTGGATTTACGGATAAATTCAAAGAAGTCATTTTGGTCAGAGGCTGGCAATTTCTCTAAGCCGGTGATCTGAATAAGATGGTGATTATCAAAGAATATCGAGTCATTATCAGCAAGAGCTTTGCTTAAGCTTTCATGATCTGACAGAGAAATCTGTATTGGAGCTGCAGCGTCTGTTTCTTTAAAGATTAGGCTGCCTAAATATTCTTTTTCAAGGCCATCTGCACCGATTATGGCAACGGGCGCTTGGAGGTGAGAATAGTGCCTGAGTAATTTGAAAAACTGGTTATCATAGCAGGTCGAATAGACTGAGGAGATATAGTCCGCATCAAAGTGTGTTTGACTGCTTGATGGAGCTTTTCCTAAATAATCAAGTGTGGCAATTGAAAAGTTGGTTGTCTGCGTTACTACTACGTGCCAGGAGGAATTAGCCCAGGTTACGATCGGTGTGGCGTCACTGAGCGCTTTACGCACCTTTTTTGCCAAAAATGCGGCTTTTTTCTTATTAGTGCTGAACAGAACGTTAAAATAATTATCTTTTTCAAAAAAGAGTGTGTAATTATGAAATGCTGCGAGGGTTTCGGAAAGCAGATTGAAGTAATTAATATTTGTTTCCTTTTCCCTAAGTAAGAGAAAACAGGTTTTAAGTGCTTGATAGACAACTTCGTCTCCCGATTCAATCAGATAAGAATTGAGGTGGTAGATATTGTTGGAAGCGACAATTATGCCTGAATCACAAATTATATTGTGATAACCGCTTGCTGCAAGCTTTGCCATTGCATTTTTAATATCCATTTTTTTCTGTACTACATATTTGGTCATTTTAATATTAAATTGAGCCAAGGTTTGGGAGATAGCTTGATCGAAGGCGTCATAGCAGATGATAGCGGACTTACTCAAGTCGGGAATGCTTTTGATCGTCCGAATAATATCGTACTGGGAAATACCAATATCTATTACAGGTACATTGGTTTGTTTTTCCAAAAAAGCGACAGTTCCACCACGGGAAAGTAATAAGTCAAAATCATTATTTTTAACTAAAGCGGCCAAATTGTTTTTATTCGCTAAATTAGCTAGTTCAATTTGAATTCGAATGTCCAGATCAGCATTTTCTGTTGTTAATTGCTTAAAAAAGTGTTGGACTTTGTTTTTCAAACCGGGATAGGGAACGATGCAGAGAATTTTAGCAGTCATAATAACCTCCGTTTCAATTTTGAACGTATTTTTAGAGTTAGTATACTTCATTTTTAATTCCCTGATAAGTGTTTAAAAGTGAAACAAAAAATATTACAGCTTTGTTCTTAATCATTTTAAGATTATCTATGTAAAGAATATCTGATGGCGGGTGGAAAAATGGCTAAATTTTTGATAATTGCTGATGACTTTACTGGTGCTAATGATACCGGTGTTAAGCTTACAGAAGAAGGTATGCCAGTAAATGTTTTTTTCTCAGCAATTAATATTGTTCCCCACACTTCTTGTGTAATTGATACGGAAACACGAAATGACTCAGAAAAAACGGCTTATGAAAAAACAAAAACAATCTTAAATTCAATTGATATGAACCAGTTCGATTTTGTTTATAAAAAAGTTGATTCGACTTTGAGGGGTAATATTGTTACTGAATTGAGAGCGATTAACGACCGTTTTGCACCAGATTACGTTGTTTTTGCACCAGCCTTGCCGGCGCTAGGCAGGCAGGTAATTAATAAGAAAGTTCTGGTTAGTGGCAAAGAACTGCGCAAAACGGAATTTGCCTGCGATCCCGTTAAACCGGTATTGCAGGATAATGTTGAAACAATCTTGGCCCAAAGCTTTGGCGTTAATAGCGTGCAATATTATTCTTTAAAAGATCTACGGTCTAACAAAGACTTGGATTTGAGCAAAAAGTGCTTTGGCTTTGATACCGAAAATGATGAGGACTTTTGCAAGATTGTTTCTCTATTTCAGGGATTAAAAGGCAAAATCCTCTGGGTTGGCTCCTCTGGTCTAATTGAAGGAATGGTCAAAAAGAGCAGTGTGGCAACACCGGCAATTGCCTTGGTTGGCAGCGTCAGCAGTAAAACTAGAAAACAGATTCTTTATGCCAAAGAAAATGGGCTGGCTATCATTGCCTTGCCGATTTATGAAATTTATAAAACAGAAAATTATTCTGAATACGTTGACCAGGCTGTACGCATTTTAAAAAAAGGCAGAAATTTGGCCCTGGTATCTTCCGCATCACTAGAAAGGGCAGATTTAATAAAAACCAAGACCAGTTTTAATGATGCTGGCATAGTTGGTACGGAAATGGAGAACACCATTCAAATGATACTGGCAGGTATTTGCCGCCGCGTGATTAAAGCATTTCCCGTTTCTGGCTTATTTGTTACTGGCGGTACAACTGCACAAAGTATTTTAAGAATTGTGAAGGCGCAGGGAACGGTAATTAGAGAAGAAGTTGCTTTGGGGATGCCGCTATTAACCGTTGTTGGTGGTGAGTTTGACGGCATTAATATGATTTCTAAAGCTGGTGCTTTTGGAGATTCGAGTTTGATTATGTTTGGTTTAAATAAATTACGTTCTTTAGGAAAGAAGGCAGAAATATCATGGAATTACAAGAAAGCTTAACTGCTAAATTTAACAGAACTATGTTGTTGCCAGATTCGGGAATTCAAAGTCATGCTTCCAACTTATTGATATTACCTAATGGTGATACCTTGTGTACTTGGTTTTCAGGTACTGAAGAAGGAACAGACGACATTACCATTTTTATGGCTGAATTGAGAGCAGGAACAGATTGCTGGTCAAAGCCGGTTCCAATGTCGAACAATCCCGGTCGTTCCGATCAAAATCCGGTTTTATTTGCGGCACCTGATGGCGATATTTGGCTACTTTACACTTCCCAAGTTGGTGGAAATGAAGATACGGCGATAATTCAATATCGTGTTTCACATGATAATGGGAAAACATGGAGTTTGCAAAGTAATCTATTTCCAGGTGAAAGTGGTCTGTTTATTCGTCATCCGCTAGTTGTAACCGCTAATGGAGAGTGGCTTTTGCCCCTTTATCATTGTGTGGTTAAAAATGACGGCAAACCGTGGGATGGCAGTTATGATTACAGTTGTGTCCGGGTTTCGCAGGATAGCGGACAAACTTGGAAAGAATACGAAGTCCCCGATAGTCAGGGCTGCGTTCAAATGAGTATTGTCAAGCTGCAAAATAACGCGGGATATGTAGGCTTTTTTAGAAGTCGCTGGGCTGATAACATCTACCGTTCTTTTTCTAATGATGGCAGCAGTTGGACGCCACCTAAGGCAATTGACTTGCCGAATAATAACTCATCTATTCAAGCAGCACTGCTGCCTGACGGCAACATAATTTTAGCTTTTAATAAGTCCAGTGCTGAAGATGCAACAGTGAGAAGACTATCATTATTTTCCGAAAAAACCACGGCCAAGGATACGTCCAACAAAAAAGCTGCTAAAACTGCTTTTTGGGGTGCGCCCCGGGCACCATTAACCGTGGCAATTTCAGAAGATAACGGTAAAACTTGGCCCTATGTAAGAAATATTGCCGAAGGCAGCGGTTATGCCCTCACTAATAATTCTAAAGATAAAAAGAATAAGGAATTTTCGTATCCCTCAGTTAAACCGACAATAAACGGCAAAATTGCTTTGACGTTTACCTATTTCAGACAAAATATTGCTTTTGTCGAGTTTACAGAAGACTGGGTCAAAGAAGAAAAGGAGTAAGACTGTGATGAAAGAAGCTTTTTTAAAGTTACCCCAGAGGGTATATCTGGGTGAAAATTTACTGGACAAATTAGGTGAATTTTTGCAAACCAGAAAAAATACGAATGTTTTACTTTTCACGGATCAAGGACTGTTAAAAGCGGGTTTGGTTCAACCGCTAGAAGATTACCTGCAAGCACATGGTATTGCTTATCAAATTGAATCCGAAATTAAACCTGAACCAAGCTATACCCAAGTTGATGCTCTTTTTAAGAAGGTTAGCCAGTTTAACTTCAATACGATCGTAGCTATCGGGGGCGGCTCGGTAATGGATGCTGCCAAACTGATTTCACTATTGCTTCATACCGATTTGAGCGTAAAAGATCTGATTAATGATCCGACCAAAGCAAAAAAACACTGTGCCACCGTTTTTATTCCGACTACTGCGGGTACAGGCTCAGAAGCCACAATTAATGCGATAGTCAGCATTCCGGAAAAACAGGTTAAGTTTGGTATTGTAGCGGATGCAATGCTCCCGGATTTAGTTCTGCTTGATGGCAATAATGTTAAAAACCTGCCGAAGTCAATTCTTGCCTCGTCAGCAATTGACGCACTCAGTCACTGCGTTGAATGTTATACGGCTAAGAACGCCACTGTAATGAGTGACGGTGTGGCACTTCTTGGTGCTAAATTGATTTTTAAGAATATTATTAAAGCCTATCAAGATACAAAAGATATTCAGGCACGTGAAGCGCTGCAACTGGGTGCCTTTTATGGTGGTGTAGCAATCACCGCTTCCGGAACCAACATAGTTCATGCCTTGTCGTATCCGCTTGGTGGCAAATTCCATATTGCTCATGGCGTAGCTAATGCCATTTTATTTAAAGCATGCATGGAAACTAACAAGCCGGCGATTGAAGATCGTTTAGCAGCACTTTGCACTAATATTTGGCCGGAAGAAGGCAGTAAAAGTACTAGTGCGAAAGCCGATTTTGTAATTGCTAAGATTGCAGAAATTGTTGCAAAAACCGAAATACCAACTGATCTTAAAAAATTTGGTGTACAGGAAACAGACTTGGACTTTTTAGTTGATTCAGCACTAGAGCAAAAGCGCTTGCTCAGTCACAATCTGAAAAAATTAACGCGCTCAGAAATTGCTCAAATTTATAAAGCAGTAATGTAGTTTAGAAGGAGGAGTTTTTAAAATGTGTCAGACAAAGATTGCTCAGGGTATTATTGCAGCAATGGTGACCCCGATGGATGAAAATGGTCAAATAAATTATGCAGAGTTAAAAAATCAGGTTGAGCGGCAGATTAATGCCGGCATCAGCGGAGTTTTTACGCTAGGCACAAACGGTGAAGGATATATTCTTAGCCATGATGAAAAATTAAAAGTGATGGAAACGGTAATTAAACAGGCAAATCACCGGGTTCCAGTATATGTGGGCACAGGTTGTGTTTCTACGGCAGAAACAATTCAGTTGTCGCAGCAAGCTGAGGAGTTAGGGGCAGACGCATTATCAGTTATTACTCCGTGGTTTGCGCAAGCTTCACAGGAAGATTTATTTAAGCATTATCAGGCTTTAAATGATGCTGTTCATATTCCAATTTTGCTTTATAACATACCTGCAAGGACGGGCAATGCTCTCGCACCTAAAACTGTGGCTCGTCTGGCCGACTTGCCGCATATTGCTGGTATTAAGGATTCAAGTGGTAATTTCGACAATATTTTACAGTACATTGAATTAACCAGAAATAAGGACTTTGCAGTCATATCAGGTAATGATTCTCTCATTTTGTGGACTTTAAAAGCTGGAGGTACCGGTGGTATTGCCGCTTGTGCGAATGTATTACCGGAAATTATGGTATCAATCTACCGATACTATCAAGCTGGTAAATGGGAAGAAGCTAGGAAAGCGCAAGATTCTATCCGTCCGTTTAGAAATTGTTTCAAGTTGGGAAATCCGAATACAATTGTTAAGAAAGCAACTAATGTCATGGGCTATCCTGTGGGGATGCCACGTGCACCATTTAATGGTTTAACTAAAGAAGCAGTGACGACCATTCAAAATACTATAGATAAGTATTACAGTGAATATAAAAAGTAGTTGAAAAGGAGATAAAACTGATGGGTAAACCAATTGTTGGTATTACAATGGGAGATCCTGCAAGTATAGGACCGGAAATTTCTTTGAAAACTTTTCAGGATCAACGACTTTATGAAAAATGCCGACCTTTATTGATAGGTGATAGCAATGTTCTCGAAAAAGTAATGGGAATATTACCCGATCGTAAACTGCAGCTTAACCCCATTACTAACGTTAAAGATGCTAAGTTCCAATACGGGACAATGGATGTTTACGATATGCACGAAGTTGAAATTTCTGAATTGCAGTTTGGCCAAGTCAGCAAAATGGCGGGTAACGCTGCTTTTCAATACGTCAAAAAAGTGATTGACCTAGCTAATGCCCATGAAGTTGATGCTACCGTAACGAATGCTCTAAACAAAGAGGCAATGAACTTAGCAGGACACCACTATGCTGGGCATACTGAAATCTATGGTAAATTTACCCATACTCCAAACTACACGATGATGCTCGCCCACGGCAATTTAAGGGTGGTTCATGTTTCTACACACGTTTCTTTGAGAAAAGCCTGTGATTTGGTGAAAAAGCCTAGGGTTGCAGAATGTATTAAGCTGGCTGACGAGGTTTGCCGTAATTTGGGCATCAAAAATCCGCGGGTAGCAGTTGCAGGGCTAAACCCACATGCAGGAGAAAATGGCTTATTTGGTGATGAAGAAATAAAGGAAATTGCCCCTGCGGTTGCAGAAATGCGGGCAAAAGGTGTTAACGTGACTGGTCCCGTTCCAGCTGATACAGTTTTTGCCAAATGTCATGGCGGGATGTACGACATTGTAGTTGCAATGTATCATGACCAAGGACATATACCGGTAAAAGTAATTGGCTTTCAATATGATGAGCAAAAGAAGAAGTGGGATAGTGTTGCAGGAATCAATGTCACTTTGGGTCTGCCAATTATCAGAACGTCGGTTGATCATGGCACTGCCTTTGATCAGGTTCTTAAAGGCACAGCTAATGAGGTCAGTTTAAAAAATGCAATTGATTATGCCGTTAAACTAGCTGAAAACAAGTAGTGCAAGATAATACTGGTGTATTGCCTTATGAACTTAGCAGATATAAATTTAATTAGTCTTTTGGCTTAAAATAGGCAAAAAAGAGCTGTCAGTGCGATAGCTCTTTTTGAAATATTTGTATTTAATGAAAGGCCAGTGCCCAGCAATTTAAACACGGCTAATATGGTATTTATTTTACTAAAAAAACATTATTTTAATTTTGCTCTTGACATAGACGTCTATGAATGTTTATATATAACTGTAAGCGATTACAGTAATTGCGCAAGACAAGCTAATCAATATGAAAGGTGGTTTATTATGTTAAATTTGTCGGATAAGGAATTGGCTTCTAAGATTCAACATACTAATGTTAATCCAGAATTAACGCCAGATGATATAAGAGGTTTGTGTGATGATTGCAAGCACTTTGGCTTTAATGGTGTCATGATTCAGCCGCAATGGGTCACACTTGCAAAGGAGGAATTAAAAGGTACCAACATTCAAGTTGCCACATGTATGAGTTTTCCAATGGGGGCACAAAAGACAGAAGTTAAAGTGTTTGAGGCTCAAAGATGCTTTGCGGACGGGGCAGATCAACTTGACTGGATGCCCAATGTCGGCTTCCTAAAGGCTGGTATGTATGATGAATACCAAAATGAAATTGCCGCTGTGGTCAAGGCAGCAGGCGGCAAGGTTGTTAAAATTATGCTCGAATTTGGTATGTTGACACGCGAAGAAAAGATTAAGGCAGCTGAACTTGCCAGGGATGCTGGTGCCACTTATCTGAAAAACTCTAGTGGTTGGGGTAAAGGTGGTCACGCTACCATTGATGACATCCAATTATTAAAGAGAATTGCGCAAGACAAATGTGAAGTGAAAGCTTCTGGTGGTATCAGAACCAGACAACAGGCTCTATCTTTGCTTGAAGCAGGAGCATCATTGCTGGGTACGAGCGCAGGGCCACAAATTATCACTGGGATAAAGGGAAATGATGATTCTATAGCTGATTAATTTATTTAGCTATATTGCTTTTAGGGCGAATAGTATAATGCTTTATAATAAAAACAAAGATTATACTATAAATAAATAACTTTTAAAGAAGGAATGAATCCCTATGAGTAATATATCAATAGATAACAATTCTCCAATATCCATTTACCAGCAAATTGCGAACCAAATAAAGACAGACATTAATAAAAAAATATTAACACCCGGCGACAAAATTCCATCTGAAAAATGGTTTGTTGACAATCTGGGAGTAGCACGAGGGACTGTTAGAAAGGCAATCTCTTTGCTGGTCAAAGAAGGTACTTTGGAAAAAGTCCAGGGTAAAGGAACTTTTGTGACGAAACCGCAGATTTCTTATCCTTTTGCGCAAGAATTAGTCTCGTATGCCGAAACGATGAAAGCCAAGAATATTAATTTTTCCACGCAAGTGATAGAAAAGAAAATTGTCGAGCCTACTAAAGAAATCCAGAAAAAGTTAAAAATAGATAAAGAGCAGAAAGTATTGTATTTGGTACGTCTCAGAAGTGTTGAAGACACGCCGGCTATACTTACTTTTAATTGGATTTCTCTTGATAAATGTCCAGAAATAGCAGAAGTAGATTTTAATAATGTTGCTTTATTTGCTGCAATAGAAAAAGATGCAGGAATAAAAATTAAATATGGTATCAGGAATTTTTCAGCACGTAATCTAAACAAAAAACAGGCAAAAATAATGGAATTGGCACCAAATGATGCTGCTTTAGAATTAAATCAAGTTACTTTTGCCGCAAATGATGAGCCGATAGAATGCTCCGACGCTTTGCTTAGAACTGATCAATATAAAGTCACTTCTATTTTATATAGGTAAGGTACAAATAATGAAGATATTAATTACAACACACGGGAATATGGCAAAAGGCATTTATAGCAGTTATCAAATGCTTGCAGGTTCAACCAATCAGATTAAATATTTAGGACTAAGTCCTGATGATACTGGTCAATTTAAAAAAGAACTTGCCCACATCATAGATCAAGAAACAGATGATTTATTAATCCTTTGCGATATTAAGGGTGGTTCGCCTTATAACGAGTGCTTTGCAAAATATCTTCAAAATCCGCAAAAGATCAGAATTGTAGCGGGTCTTAATTTGCCTATGCTTTTGGAAGTCGGCTTGTCACTAACTAGCAAGCCAAGTTTAGATGAAATCACAGATTTAGCTGAAAAATTCGGTAAGGAAGGAGTTTGTGTAGCTAAAGAAACAGCGGACACAAATCAAGATATTGAATTTTAGCTAGAGGAAGGTGTTTCTCTATGGCAATAACATTAGCTAGAGTGGATGACCGTGTGATTCATGGTCAAACCACCACGAGATGGTCGAAGGAAAGACCCATAGATGGTTTCTTAGTAGTGGGTGATAAGATCATTCACGATAAACTCAGAACAAAAGTTTTAAAAGCAGCAGCTGGAAACTTAAAAGTAGGTATATTTAGCGATGATAAAGGTCCAGAAATAATTAAAAAGGGGGTACAGTCACACAAAAACTTTTTCTTAATATCAAATTCACCCCAAACTTTTGCTAAGCTTCTGCAAAACGGCGCTGATTGGGGTAATGAACTGAATGTAGGACCAATGAATACGCGTGAAGGGGCAATAGTCGTTGAAAGAACTTTAGCCCTTGATGATAAAGATTATGAAGCATTTGACTACATGTATAACCATGGCATAAATATTTCTTTTCAACTGATTCCGGATGAAAAGAAAAAAACGTGGCCTGAGGTTAGAAAACATTACGATGAGTTGAAAGCCAAGGAGGGATAAAAATGAATATGGCTCTTTTTTGGCAAGCTGCTTTAGTTGGTATTTTCGGATACTTAGGAGCAGTTGATAGTATCGTTATGGGTGGCGTTGCCTACGGATTCTATATTTTAGGCAGACCTTTAATTGCAGGCTTCATTTGTGGTTTGATTTTTGGAGATGTTAAGGCAGGTATACTTTGCGGGTTAGCTGTACAAGCGGTTTTCATTGCGACAATGCATACTGGCGGAACTTCAAGTACGGAAATCACTTATGCTTCTTATGGCGGCATCGGTTTAGCAATGGCTACAACCAAAGACCCTGCAATTGCAGTTACTCTTGCTATTTTTATTGGTCAAACATTTGGCTTAATTTTTTATAATTTAAGAATGGCAGGTTTTTCCTATTTTAATCATAGGGCGGATCGTGACATTGACCGTTTTAATAAACATGCCCTTATTATGGACCAAGTCGTTTGGCCGCAAATTATTACTTTCTTAGTACGTGCAGTGCCAATATGGGCGGCAATTTACTTTGGCAGGGGAGCAGTTGAGGCTTTACTCAAAGTAATTCCAACGCAAATAACCAGCATTATCACGGTGCTGGGTGGCTTATTGCCTGCTCTTGGTATTGCAATGTTAATGAATATGCTGATTAAAAATAAGCTACAATTAATCTACTTTCTATTTGGCTTTGCAATGATTGCTTTTGCCAAAATGAGTACTATTGGCTTAGTATTTATTGCCGTTTTAATTGCTTATATTGTCTACCAGATATCCGGTAAAACTGGCAGCAATAATAGTAGTAATTCATCTGGCACAGCAAAAGCGATTCAAACCGAAGATGAATACGAAGATGCAGATTTATTCTAAGGAGGCAAAATAATGGCTAATCAAGATGATAAACAAACGCCAGTAGCCCAAGAGGCTAAGCCGGAGCGTTTAACTAAAAAAGAATTACGGTCAATTTTTTTAAGATATATGTTCTTGCCTGAATCTGCAATGAGCTATGAAAAGATGCACGGCGCTGCGTGGGCAGTTTCATATATGCCTTTAGGCAATAAATATTATAAAAATAATGATCAAGCCTATCAGCGCCTGCTTAAGCGGCATTCGCCTTTTTACAATACGGAACCACAAACCGGACAACTGGTTAATGGTATTGTAGCGTCACTTGAAGAACAAATTGGTATGGGCAACACTAACGTCAGTGAGGAGATGCCCGTCGATGTTAAGGCTTCCTTAATGGGCCCCTTAGCTGGTATCGGTGATTCATTGATGCAAGGTATTCTAATTCCTACACTCTTGTCAATTGCGATGGGACTATCTAAGGGTGGCAGCCCCTTAGGCCCGTTATTTTACATTGTAACTTATGCGGTAATTATTACTATTGTAGAGGTAATTTGCTTTAAAGGCGGCTACAAGTTAGGCGTATCTGCTGTGGATAAAATTGTTGGTGAAAGTGCTAAACGTCTGACCAACATGTTTACAGTTTTAGGTATAATTGTTATCGGTGGTCTGGCTGCTTCGACAATTGCTTTAAAAACAACCGTCAAGATTCCTTTTGGATCACAAACCAAACCACTTGAAACTATTATTGATGGGTTCTTCCCGGGGCTATTACCTCTAATTGCAGTTTTGTTTACTTTTTGGCTGATTTCATCTAAAAGGATGAGTGCTAACAAAGTAATCTTAATATTAACAGTGGTAGCTACGGTGGGCGTACTGATAAAATTTTTGTAATAGTTAATTGTAAGCAAAATAAGGTAAATGATAAGCTTCAACGCTAAGCAAACGTTGGAGCTTTTTTATTTAAGATATGCGGTATAATCAAAATAGAGGGCTTGACATAAGGGGCGCAGAGCATAATTAATCAGCAGGTATTAGGTTTTCTAGTGACTGCAAGTTAAAAATTAGTTGGCAAAAAATGCTCAGTGCAGCTAATCAATTAGACAGTTGCAACTGAGCATTTTTGCTTGTATAAAACTATTTAGCTTTAATTTAAGTATTTTGCGGCCATTTTGATACATTGGTCTATGTCTTGCGAAAACCCGAAAAAGCCGCTGCTGCCGAGAACTAAAATATCAGAACCGGCTGTTTTGAGATCTGAATAAGTTTCGGCATTACAGGAGCCGTCAATTTGAATTTCAAAATGAAGACTATTTTGCTTACGGTAATCTTTTAGCTGGCTAATGGTTAATAATGCTTCCTTAATGAACTTTTGTCCAGCATAGCCGGGGTCTACGGTCATTACGGTAACCATATCAACCAAGTTAAGATATTGGGAAATATCTGCAATATTTTCTTCAGGATTGATAACGACGCCAACTTGCCTGTCACTTTGCTTAATGAGATCAATCAAGCGAAAGGCTTGTCCGTCGAGCTTTTCCGCATGGATATTTATTAAGTCGGTTCCAGCAGCAATTAAGTCATTGATGTAGTCTTCAGGATTGTCTACCATTAAGTGTGCATCAATAGTTTTATTAGTTAAAGGCCTGATAGCTTTGATGAAATCAACTGATAAAGCGAGATTTCTGACGTAATGTCCATCCATAATATCAATATGATAATTATCGGTAAAAGAATTAAGTTTTTTTATATGCTCTGCGACTGTTGTCAAATTCATGCACATTAAAGATAATGATACTTTCATTGATTAAATTAGTTCCTTTCTTATCCTTTATGCTTTATTACCATCATTGATTTACATGAGAAGATTTCTTTATTGTGGATATGCTCAAATAAATCAGTTACTTCATCAATTGCTACCCTCTGGGTGATTAGATCATGGACTTTTAACTCTTTGCTATCAAGTGCGTTTCGGGTGGTTGACCATTCATCTGTAGGATATCTCTTATAAACATCATTATACACTGAAATTATTTTACCTTCTTTTCTCATTAGTTGATCGTAGGTAGCACGTTTTAAAGTCATATCTGAATGGGGATTTCCCAGCAATACTATGGTACCAAATTTTGTGATAGATTGAACGCAGTTATTGAAGGAATGTGTGTTACCGGTTGCTTCAACCACAATGTCAGCTAGCTCTCCGCCGAAGGCTTGTTGAATATTTTCTAAATTGTTTTGACCATCATTGAAGAAGGTATTGGTAAAACCTAATTTTTGTGCAAAGTTAATGGCGTCGTTATCAATATCAAATAAAGCAATATGATTTGCGCCTGCCAGCTTTGCCCATCTGGCGACCATGATGCCAATAGGGCCAGCTCCATAAACAACCACATTATCACCCAATTTTAGACCAGATTTTTGAATTGCATGTTGAGCAACAGTTGCAGGCTCAATCATTGCCCCTTCTTCATAAGAAATATTGTCTGTTAAGGGCACCAAGTTGAATACTGGTACTGCCAAGTATTCTTCAAACCCGCCGTCATTGCGTGAACCAAAGTATCTGTAATTATCGCATTGGGCATAGTCACCCGATAAGCAGGAACGGCAATGAAAGCATGGCAAAATCGGAAAGACTGCTACTCTTTGATTTAATAATTTTTGATCAACGTTTTCGCCTAGTTCTACTACTTTTCCGGCAAATTCATGACCTATAACGGTGGGAAAATGGTAAGTGCCATTTTGGTAAACGCGGGGTAAATCTGAACCACAGATGCCACAGGCTTTAATTTTAACTAAAACCTCGTCTTTTTTCGGACGTGGCTTTTCTTTTTCAACTAACTCTAATTTTCCAATTGATTTAAGTTCTATAGCCTTCATATTAAGCTCCTACTTGATAATTCCAAAGATATTTAAATAACTAAACGCGATACCAATGATAAAGATAAAGACAATTATCCAGTTAACATTAATCTTTTTTCTGATTAGCCAATATACGAATAATGTTAAAGCCAGCGGAACGAGCCCAGGCATCAAAGCATCCAAAACCTGACTTTGAATGTTCATGTGGACATTACCAATGTTTAACTTCAATGGCACTCTGATTGCTACCCGTGAGGCAGTCATACATCCAACTACCATTAAGCCAATCATGCCAAAAACATCGGTTAGCTTGTTAATTGTCCCTTCACGCATTATTTGTAAAATGAAGGATTTTCCCCGACTATAACCTAATTTATACATATTCCAGCCGATAACAATAAGTAAAGTTTTGTAAACTACCTCAAAGAATAATGGCCCTAAATAATTGCCGGCGATTGCTAATGAACAGCCAATTCCAGCTAATATCGGATAAATTATCCCTTGGCTTAAAGTATCGCCAATTCCAGCTATTGGTCCCATTAAACCTGTTCTTAGGGAATTAATGGTTTCATCCGTTATTTCTTCCGCACCGTTGGCCCTTTGTTCTTCCATAGCTGTGGCTATTCCGGGAATAACTGTTCCTATAAAAGATGGTTCAGTATTGTAAAAAATCATGTATTTTTTAAGCTCTTGTGCCTGCTTTTTGGTATCGTTGGGGTAGAGCTTTCTCATTATAGGTACCATCGCGTTGGTTTGACCGAGAGCTTGCAGCCTTTCATAGTTATAAGCTGCTTCATTAGAGTATATTAAGGCCCAGTTTTTTAGCAGGTCTTTTTTAGATAGTTTAGGCATTTAATTAACCTCCTTCGGGGTTTCATTATTCTTTTTATTTTCCAGAAATCCTGTTTGATAGAATACAACTCCCATTACTACAGCCAGTGCAGTTACGCCGATAATGTCGAGCTTTAAATAAATAGTTAATAGAAAGCCTAAGAAGTAAAAAGGCATTAACTTTTTAGTTCCCATGAATTAAGCAGCATTGCAATACCAAGAGCAGGCATGATCGCACCTACGACCTGCATAGCTTGAACTAACGAATTAGGGATGCTGGCTAGAAGATTTCTCATAGTTCCAGCGCCAAAATAAACTAAAATAAATGCAGGAACACCAGTTACCAGGAAATTTAAAATCCCAGAGGGGACAAAATTCATGATTCTCATTGCCCTGATATTATTTTGATCTAAGTATTTTTCTGCACGATGAACCCAAATAGAGTTCAATGACATGGTAATTTGAAAGGTTAATATCCCAAAAAGACTAAATGGTACTGCAAAAGACACCCCCAAACTGGGTTTAGCATTTGCCAAAATAGTCATAGTGGGACCGAAAACGGCTGCAACTGGCAGGTTGCCCGGCATGGTTCCACCTGCAGTGATCCAACCTAAATATGCCAAATTAATGTACGCACCTGCCTGCATTCCCAGCATTGGTTTTCCTAAAGCCAGACCAACTAGTAATCCCGTCCATAAAGGATAAAACCAAGTCCTAGTTAATAACTGACTGGGCCACCAATTTGCGATGGTTGCAATTAAGCACACCAAAATTGCTGATACTAACATTTTTTGCCTCCTTTAAATCCCCTCAATGCAGATATTTTTCAGCATCAACTTCTTTTTGATCAGGGATAATATGAATGGTTACTTTGACACCTTTATCAATAATATTTTGTAAAGACTTTTTTTCTTCGTCGTTCATTGCAATATTGCGATAAAATGGCTGCCGGTCTTTTCTTGCACCCATTCCTCCTATAATTAATTTGCTTATATTGATGCCGCTGACAATAACTTTTTCAATTACAAGTGGTTCTTTGACTAAAATAATGATTTTATCGTCATTAAAATTGTCTAAGTCTTGCAGCTTTGTGATAGCAGTATCAGAATCAAAAACATCTACTTTAATGCCCGTAGGAGCAGACATTTTAAGTACTTCAATCATAAAATCATCTTTGGCGACTTTATCGTCAATGACAATAATGTGATTGGCGTGGGTCTTTTTGACCCAGGCGGTCATTACTTGACCATGAATTAAGCGATCATCAATTCTCGTTAAAACTATTTCTGCCATTCTTGTTACCCCTTTTTATAAAAATCAAAGTTTTGAATTTTAATGGTTTCTGCTGCCATTTGTTGCAGATGCTTGGTGAAATCATCCAGACTTTGATATTGGTTTCTGCTCAAAAGTGCTTCAATCAAAATGGGCAAGTTTACGCCGCAAAAAACCTGATATTCGATATCTTTATTTAGTTGTGGATAATTTTGCACCAAAACGTTATAAGGACTGGCTCCGAACATATCACAGAAAGCCAAGACTTTTGCTCCTTTACCAAAAGATTTTAAACTTTGATACACTCTGTCCTTGAAACCATCAATACTATCCGTTTCTGCGAATTCAACGAAACTCACTTGAGATTGCTGACCGACAATCATTTTTGCTGCTGACAGAATGCCTTCAGCGAACTTTCCGTGAGTAGCGACTAATATCCCAATCATTAAAATCTCCTCTAAAGCAAATAGCTTATTATTCATTATTTATTAAAAATAGAAACGTTTCCATTAATTAGTATAAATTTAGTGTTGTATTTTTGTCAAGTATGCGTTTACAGGGCAAATATTAGATAAAAAACCAAGAATTAAAGGAAACGTTTCTATTGAAAAATTGCTTAAAACCCTGCAACATTAGTATTTGCCACACGTTGTGTTAAAATAAAAGTTACTGAGACAAGTAATTCTAATTCCTTAAATTTTCAATATATTGGTAAACAAAAAAGATGACGGATAAAAACATATCAATTCGAGAAATCGCCAAATTAAGCGGAGTATCAATCTCAACTGTTTCTCGTGTAATTAATAATAGTGGCAGTTATTCTCAAAAGACAGCCAAAAAAGTGATGGACGTAGTCAATGAATATGATTATCACGCTAATAGCATTGCCAAGGGTTTAAGGCAGAAAAGAACCAATTCAATTGGTATTATTGTGCCTAATTTAGGCAATTCTTTTTTTTCTAATTTAGTTGAATTGATTGAAAATCAATTAGCAAATCAAAATTATTCCACTATAATTTGTGATACTTCCAACAATCAAGTTAAAGAACGCAAAAGTATTGATATGCTAAATGCCCGTCTCGTTGATGGTATTATTGTCATATCTGGGCGTACTAAGTTCCAATCTGAAAGTCTTAATTATTCTGTTCCGCTAGTATATATAGATCGTGAAGCTCAGAATGATACGGATTACTATTTTATCGGTTCAGATCATTATAAAGGTGCAGCTTTAGCAACCAATAAATTGATTTCAGCACACACTAAACCTTTTTTATTTAAAAATGAGAAGGAATATCCTTCTATCAAAGAACGCATCAAGGGTTATGTTGATACCTACAAAAAAGAATTTAACACTTTTGATGCAGACCGAATTTTGGTTGTTCCGAAAAGGGCAAGTTTACAGGAGGAAAGGGCAATTATCCGTTCGCGTTTACGTGGGATTTTTTCCCGGTATTCTGCGCCAATTGGAATATTTGCGACCAATGATTCACTAGCTGTGAATATTATTCTAGCAGCACGTGATATTAACGTTAACGTGCCTAAGGATTTAAAAGTAATTGGTTTTGACGACGCGCCGATAGCCCAATATAGTGTCCCTGAATTAACCACTATTCATCAAGATGTGCAAACTATAGCTAAAATTGCCTGTACCAAGTTAATTGAACAAGTTACAAAGCCTAAAGCGGTAAAAAGGCCGCAGAAAATCATTGTAGATGTTTCTTTAATAGAGAGAGGGTCAGCTTAAGCTGAAACCCTAGCTTTTTGCTTAATTAAAAAATTCACAAGTTCTTTTAAAACCGTATTTTTATTGTGCCTGCTGTTTCAGGATATTTCCTCTGCAGAAATATTCTTAGAAAATGGAGAAAAAGTTTTTTCGTTATGGGTTTTTCCTGACCAAAAGCAAAATTATATATTTGTTAATAGTTTAAATGCTAAAACTGTAATAAAATATGAAATAAATGAATTAAGAATAATGAAAGTAGAAGGTAAGAAGAATGTTTAAGTGGTTTGGCAAAAAGCAAGAGAAAAAAGAAGATTTGACGGTCACTGCACCAATTAGTGGCAAACTTGAAAAAATTGAAGAAGTAAATGACCCGGCTTTCGCCCAGAAGATGTTGGGGGATGGCTTTGCTATTGTCCCTGAAGAAGATAAAGTAACAGTTTATGCACCTGTAAGTGGTAAAATTGAGGCACTTCCCAAAACGAAACATGCTATAGGTATTCAAACGGCACAGGGCGTCGAAGTACTTATTCACATTGGTATTGATACTGTAAATCTAAATGGAAAAGGTTTTGAAGTAGTGGTGAACCAAGATGATGAAGTAAAGCAGGGACAAAAACTAGAAGTGTTTGATAAGAACGTAGTAACTGAAAATAAACTAGATCCAACTGTTATTGTTGTATTCACCAGCGGCTATGAAAAAGAAGTCAAATTGAATCAGGATAATGGTGCAGCAGTTAAAGCCAACGATTTATTAATAGGATAAACATTTTTGCTATACAAAAAACAGGTTTAATTTCTAAAATAGGGAATTAAACCTGTTTTTTAGTATTGTCAACATGTGCATTATATATAATTAGGTATGACTTAAATTCAACTATGGTTTAATTTTTCGATTATTTTAATATATTATATTCTGTAGTAAACTTAAAACAAAGTTATTATTAGAATAAAAAGGAGGGGGCAATGCTAAAGGTAGAACATTTAAGTAAAAAGTTTGATACTTTCCCGGCGCTTCAAGATGTCAACTTTACAATTCACCCCGGTGAAATTATGGGTTTGATTGGTCAAAACGGAGCGGGGAAAACCACGACTTTTCATAGTATTTTAAACTTTCTGCACTATGAAGGAAAAATTACTTGGGAGCAGCAACCAATTACTGAAAAAACTTTTGATACTATCGGCTATTTGCCGGAAGAACGCAGTTTGCTACCCAAAATGACTATTGAACAACAAATAGTTTATTTGGCGAAGCTAAAAAACCGCCCAGCGAAAGAGATAAAACCGCAAATCGATGATTGGTTAAAACGCTTTGATGTTCAGGGCAAGAAAAGCGACAAAATAAAAACACTTTCGAAAGGTAATCAGCAGAAAGTGCAATTAATTTGTACTTTGATTCACCAGCCAAAATTAATTATTTTGGATGAACCATTTAGTGGTTTGGATCCGGTAAATGCAGATTTGCTTAAAAACGCAGTTTTAGATGCTAAAAAGAATAATGCAGCAATTATCTTCTCCAGTCACGACATGTCAAATGTCGAGGAGATTTGCGATAGTTTGATCATGCTAAAAAAGGGACAAGTTGTTTTAAGTGGTACAGTTGACGCTGTTCGTGACTCATTTGGTAAAACGGAAATTTACTGCAAAACTACCAAGTCGCTTGCAGAATTGCAGCAGCTTCCTCACGTTGAAAAAGTGGAAAAGAAGTTGCATGGTCAATATCTTTTACGAATTGACGATGAAAATAGTGGTGCGGAAGTCTTTGATGCCTTAACAAATGGAGAATATATTGAAGAATTTCGGCAACAGCCACCAACACTTGACGAAATATTTAGAATGGAAGCTGGTGAACAACATGAATAAATTATGGACTGTAACGCTGCAAACTTATTGGCATCAAGTTAAGTCTTGGTCTTTTCTGCTTTTGATTCTGGGTCCATTTTTCATAATTGGTTGTGGTGCTTTAGGAGGAGCTATCGGTGCTAGTTCTGATCCAGACAGTCAGATTGCAGTTATCAGTTCCAATGAGCAAGTTCGCCAAAACTTTATTAAAAATAATGATAAATATGTTGATGCTAAAATTAAAACCGCTGAATCTGCTAAAAAGGCTGTCAAAAAAGAAAAGATTGATGGCTACTTGGTATTTGAAACGCAAAAAAAGCAGGTTAAGGCCATTTATCATGGAATATCATCTATTGATGATGAACTAAAGCCCAAAGTAAAAAGCTATTTACAAGTCTTGCAGAGTCAACTGAATTTGCAAAAGGCGCAATTAGCACCACACCAACTCAAAGCCTTGCAGCAGCAACCGCAATATAGTGAGATACTCCAGAAAAATCATCAGGGAGATAAATTGGTTAAAATGGTGTCATTAATTATTGTGATTATGGTCGTTTACATGGTTTTGATGTCCTACAGTAGCATTACAGCTCAAGAAATAGCTTCTGAAAAAGGCACGAAGATTATGGAAATCATTTTTTCCAGTACAACTGCTGCAAAATATTTTTTAGGCAAAATTTTGGGTATTTTCGGCGTAATTATTACTCAACTCGCAATCTATATTGTAGGCGGTTGGGCAACTTACCGCTGGGCATTGCATGCAAAAATTACGTCTTCTTTCATGCATAACAACCAAGCAGTCATAAATAAAATTCTGGGCAATTTGGTAAATGTCAATCTCGTTTTCCTGATTCTCGGTGTAATTATTTATACGATATTAGCAGCTTTTTCAGGAGCTTTAGTAGCTAAGCCTGAAGATTCTTCAAAAGCTGCTCAAGGTACTACAATGCTTTCCCTCATTGCATTTTTCCTGTCATTTGCGCTTATTACTAACCCAGAACAAATTCTGCCACAAGTATTATCCTACGTGCCATTCTTTTCCTCGTTCATGATGCCAATTCGTATAATTAATGGTCATGTTGGCAATATGGAAGTTATTCTGTCGCTGGAGATTTTAATAGTAAGTATTATTGGCTTGACAATATACATTAGTAAAATCTATCAAGGCGTAATTTTACAAACAGAAGATACCAGCTTTTGGCAGAGACTAAAACGAGGACTGGCATATAGTAAAGCGTAAATAATATAAAAAAGACTAGGGCGAAAAAATCCTAGTCTTTTTTAGCATATTGCTTTTAATGTTTAAACAGATTGTCGCTGGCATTTATAAACCTTAATTAGAATTCACAGCTACTTTTTTGAATTTTTAACTTGGTGTATAATAAAATAATATTCAAACCAAATACTGTATTTTTATGATTAGTTTTTACTGGATATCATTTGAATACATTTAAACTTTGTATGTCCAATGGCTGTATTTTAGTAACTGCACAATGTCTAGTTACTGGTAATAACTATTTCTCTGACTTTTTAATTGTGGCTGCAAAGACCAAAATATTAATAATAGTTTTAAACAAAATTTGTCATTCGGAGGAACCATGATTATCAGTAATATGTGGTTGATTATTTTTGCAACTATTTCTTCATTTTCCAGGGGAATAATATCAGTTATTGACCGTTACCAAATGGGGTATCGGAAGCAAAGCTCAATTGATGTGAACTTTTTAAACAATATTTGTAGTTCGGTTTTAGTAACTTTCTTTCTAATTTACGTCCTGCACAGTTTTCCTAGTCCTAGGATAACCAATAACTATCTTATTAAAGTCCTTTTATATGCTTTTTTGGCTCAGGTCGTCGCTTATGGCTACAGTTATGTGTTCAAAAAAGTTTCAATTATGCAGTCTGTGCTTTTGAGTAAAGTGACCGATCTTTTTATTCCTTGGGCTATCTTGCTGACTATGGGTTACTTTAGCAAATCTTCATATCTGGTTTCGATTATTTCCACTGTAATAGTAGTTATTTATATTATTTTCGAGCAGCGCCACAATAATTTAAATTTAAAAACTTTATTGACCACCTTCGCTGTGATTGCGCCCTTATTGATTATTCAAGCAGCACTTTCACCGTTATTAACTAAAGGCCTAATCAAACCGATTGATCTGGTCTTTTTTACTATCATGACAATTTATGTGCGCTGCTTAATTACTTTAATTACTTTTATTTATAAAAACAAAACTCTTAAAATCAGCGCTGAAAATCTCAAAGGTAAGGTTTATCTAATTTATGGTTCCCGGGCGGTTTTGACTCTTTTAGCGCAAGTAACTTATACTTTGGCAACGTCTTCACCCAACTCAAGCATTGCCTGGATCTTTTTAAACATGACCTCTTTATACAGCGTCATCTTTGGCGATATTTTCCTTAAAGAAAAGATGAAATTTGCAGATATCTTGGTAATTGTGGCCATTTTTATCTTGGCTTTGTTTTCAAAGTAATTGCAAGAGTTTGGAAAAATAAAAATTAAGCGCTATAATGGCGCTATGATTTGGAAACGCCGGTTCAAGGTGAGTGTTGGTTTCTATATTGGGGAAGAAATCTGCACTCTGAATTAAGCATTGGGGAATAATTAATGATAATTGAAACCAAGAACCTGGCGAAACGGTATCGTAAGGTGAAAGCAGCTAAGCTGTTTCACAAAGAATATCGCATTTTTGACGCAGTAAAAAATGTTTCTCTAGAGATTTATCAAGGAGATCATGTTGGCTTAGTGGGGTTAAATGGTTCCGGCAAGTCGACTTTGATCAAAATGATTTTAGGTATTTTGCAGCCTGATGGCGGCAGTATCAAAACTTTTGACAGAGATCCGCTTAATAACAGACAAAAGAATGCGGCCAAAATAGGGGTTGTGTTTGGGCAAAGAAGTCAATTGCGCTGGGATTTGCCCGCAATAGACACCTTCAAACTCAACCGTGAAATATATCAAGTACCGGAGGATATTTTTACCAAACGGGTAACAAAGTTAGCGCGGATGTTGCAGGCTACCGAGTTTTTAACGCAACCGGTGCGCACCCTTAGTTTGGGTCAAAGGATGAAAGCTGAATTTATTGCAGCTCTTATTCACGATCCTGAACTGCTTATTTTAGATGAACCCACAATTGGACTTGACGTTCTGACTAAAAATAGCATCACGCAATTTTTACAACAATTAACTGATAAAACGATCATTTTCACTTCGCACGATCTCGATGAAGTAGCCAAAGTATGCTCACGCATTTTAATTTTGAATAAAGGTCAGTTGGTATTAGATCAAAGTAGTCTACAACTAGCAGAATTAGATGTGCCCACAACGGTCACGTTTACCAGTGCAGATAAATTAAGTGCTGATTTAATTAAGCAATGGCCCAACATGATGCAGCTTAAAAACGGTTCATACCAGATTGCAGGCATTAAGCAAGAAAATCTGAAAGAAGTGTTAAGTACAATTACTGCCCGCATCCCAGTTGCCAATATTGAAGTTAAGAGCAATAAATTGGCATATTTATTGGCGCACCTCAAACAGCAGGAGGTGCAATAATGAGATATAGACTAATGCTCATTAAAATAGGAATAAAAAAAGGTCTAGCCTCAAAATATGCCTTAATTTTCTGGCTGTTTTCATCTTTAATTTCGCTTACCGTACAGTATTTTTTGTGGCAAGCTGTTCTAACTGGCAAGCCAAACGGTGAATTTAAACAAACAATTAGTTATTTGGTATTAATGCAGCTTTTGACCGTGCTTTTTCCTAAAACCAGCTACGATGTGAATGATAAAGTTCGTTCTGGTGATATTGCACTTGACCTGTTAAAACCAGTAGCAATTGCAACGCAACTATTGTGGGAAAGCATCGGCTATTCAATTGTCAAATTTGCAGTGATTGGTACAGTGGATTTATTAGTTTGTTTATGGAATCTGAATTTTCAAATTGCAGTGAGCACAATTTTAATGGTCTTAGTAACAACCACTTTGGCGTATTTATTGTATTTTGAGCTGGAACTGCTTTTAGGGACATTTTCTTTTTACACTTATAGTATTTGGGGCATCTCCACTTTTAAAGAAGCAATACTATTGGTATTAGCTGGCAATATTTTTCCGACCAATTTTTATCCTGCCGTAATTAAAAAGGTGGCATCTTTTCTGCCATTTCAGTATTCATTTGGTGCAGTAGGAATGCTGGCACAAAAGCCATCGTGGAGTTTATTTATTCAAGTAGTTTTGATCCAGCTTTTCTACATTATCCTGTTCAACGTGCTCTTTAAATTCTTGTTTAAACGCTCCGTTGTTTCGACTGTGATTCAAGGAGGGTAATAATGAGATATTTAAAATTGCTAGCCACTTATTTAAAAGTAAATTTAAAATCACTTGCTGTTTATGACCTGGACTTTTATTTTGCGCTAGCAGGGATGATCATTCAAAACTTGCTTAATATCCTCGCTTTAAGATTTATTTTTAATATTGTGCCCCGCATTAAAGGCTATAGTTTTGCACAATTGCTTTTAACTTACGCCTTGGCAACTCTAGCTTTTGCTATTTTTCGTTGCTTTTTTATCAATGCACTCAACATTTCTGATTATATTCATGACGGGCGCTTAGATACAATCTTAATTAAACCCGTCAATCCTTTATTTCAGCTTGTTAATGAACGAGTCGATGAAGATGCGTGGGGCGATTTAATTGTTGCGCTGTTGCTGTTGATAATTGTGGATATGCAGTTACATAATCCGTGGTATATCACGGTCATGTTTATTTTTATCTCACTTTTTACTTCGCTCATCTTTTTGGGATTGGCCGTATTAGGTAATATAGTTGCACTACTTTCTAATGGTTTAGCCAACTTGGCAGAAACAACATTTGACTTTTTTGACATGAGTAAATATCCGTTAGCGATCTATTCGTCGGCTTTAAGGCTAATTATGACCTTTATCTTGCCAATCGGCTGGGTTGCTTCAATTCCACAAGAAAAAATTGCAGTTAAGCATGAGTGGGTCTGGCTACTGTTAGTTCCTGCCGCGTGTGTATTCTTTTTTATCCTAATTTATCAGTTATGGCGGGTATTTTTACAAAAATACCAAAGTACTGGCAGTTAGAAAAAGCCCTGTAGTAATAGCTACTGGGCTTTTAAAGTCTATGATATTCTTTTTCTTTTCATTTTTTTGGCATTAAGTATTATTACTTAAAAATTGATTCCTGCAGTAATTTTAAAAATAATTCTGCGACTGGTGATAAATTAACACCGTGTTTCCAAACTACTTTGATAGCTTGGTGCAGCGCTGGCTGTAATTTTCTAAATGTAATGCCTGAGCCTTTAGAGGTATCAGCTAATTTATCTAGAGTGAGCATTAATGCGGCATGATTTTTAACCATCAACGTACCATTGAAGTTTAAGTTATAGCTGCCAATAAAATTCACAGTGTCATAATAATTTCCCAGCCAGTTTTGAAAAAGGTGCATTTTTTGTGCTTGCTGCGAATTTAATAGTGTCCGTCCTTTTAAATCTGCTGGTCTAATCGCTGTCTTTTTTGCTAAAGGATCATCGCTTGGCAGCAGTATTCCCCAAGTATCTTTTTCGGGTAGTGTTAGAGAAGCATAATTGTCTAAAGGAACATCTCCGATAATAACTGCAAAATCAACTGTTCCATTATTTAATTTGCGCTCGGCAAAACTGTAATCTCCGCTTAATAAGTGAATTTTGACAGAAGGATGTTCCTTGATAATGTCACTAATCACATTTATTACTCGTTGCATACCGCTGCTTTCACCTGCAGCAATGGTCAAGTCGCCACTGACAAAAGAATCTTTTTCAATATTTCTTTTAGTTTTGGCAGTTAATTCCAATATCTCTTGTGCCTGTTCTAATAAATAATGACCTGCCGGAGTTAAAGCTAAATGCCGCGACTTACGGCTAAATAATTTAACGCCAAGTTCAGCTTCCAGTTCAGCAATTTGCCTTGATAACGCTGGTTGAGAGATAAGCAGCTTTTTGGCAGCACGAGTCATATTTCCTTCTTGGGCAACGGCTACAAAATAATTCAAAACTCTTAATTCCATGTTATCCTTCCTGTCTTTAATAAGCAGACTTTAATGCAAGTAAGTTATAACTATTCATGTTTAATAAGTATTTTACATAATAATAGATGTGATTAAAATTTTAAGTGTTAGGTAAAATAAGTTAATTTTTTATTTATGCCAAAATTGGCGATCTAAGAACTCATATATAAAAAGCACCTATAATGTGATTATAGGCTACTTTTTAACGATATTAGGCTGAAAAAATGAGTAAAATTGCTGCAATCAACCTAATATATTTTTTAGATAATACTTAAACTTAGATCTAAGTTTAAATTCATTAGGAAGAGCAAAACATAATGAAAATATCAGAAGTAGCTGAAAAAGTAGAATTAACGCCTGTAACTCTCAGATATTATGAAAAGATGGGCTTAATACCCGAAGTCAAAAAAGAGCACGGGGTTAGAAATTATGAGGAAAAAGATCTTACTTGGATTAGTTTTATTAAGTGCATGCGGCAGGTAAAAATTCCAGTGAAGGATTTACTTGAATACACCGAATTATTGCAGCAAGGCAGTGATACTAAGAAGTCCAGACGGCAGATTTTAGTTAAAGAATTGCATAGGCTAGAAAAGCAAGACCAAAATATTCAGGCTACAATTGCCCGGTTAAAAACTAAAATCAATTTATATGATCAAGGCAAAATCCAGTAGGATAAATTACCAGAGGAAGTTGACTAATAAACGGTCAACATTAGTATTTTCGTGCAATTTACTGTGTTGAGCGCGAGGACCTTTTATTTCTTTTTCTTGGTATGAGTGA
Source organism: Lactobacillus sp. W8093 (assembly GCF_016100925.1). NCBI lineage: Bacteria > Bacillati > Bacillota > Bacilli > Lactobacillales > Lactobacillaceae > Lactobacillus > Lactobacillus sp. W8093. The sequence goes on from NZ_JACFRL010000002.1 coordinate 252,475, forward strand.
GCGCGTCTACTCACTAAATAGCGATAAGAGCGAGCAGAATTAACGGTGACGTCACCATCACTGCCAGAACCTGTGTCACCATAGATATTTAAGACGTCAGCGTTTTGAGGAAACTTCTTTCTTAAACTTAAAAGTTCGCGGTAATCCGCACTCATTTTTTGCGGTTTGCCAGCGTGATTTAAGATAGTTTTATTTGGTGCTCCTTGTTCACCAATATAACCGTTATAATGACCGGCAATTGAAACCTGTTTATTTAAGTGGGGCATGTGCGAATTAGTCGCATTATTGCGTAAGTAATAGGCAATTTGTAAATTGCCCATCGAATGTCCTACTAAGTTAATTCGCTTAAAGTGATACCTTTTTTGCAGTGTAATGATCACGTCTTTAATATAATTGCTGCTCTTGTTCATGGCAGTAATTTGATTATTCGTTCCAGCAAAAATGCTCTTATTATTTTGGAGGTTGACTTCAACTATCGGGTTCTTGGCCCGTTTTTTTATTGTCCCTATTAAGGTGACTTTACCAGTAGAGCTAACGTCGGCACGAATGACAGAATTAGTAGCATGATGTTTTTGTGCATAAACCACCATACTTTCTTCAGCGTGGTAACTGCTGCCCCAGCCATGTACAAAAAGTGTTGGCGTATTGATGCGAATACTTGCACCATTTTCTTCCTGATAGTTGTTTTTAAATATGTAAACGGCAAGTAGCAATAACGCTAATAGCAACGTGCCTGCTATGATAGATTTTCTTTTTGTAGTCATAATTAATCAGCTCCTAAAGAAGGATCAGTTGCAATTATAAAATTTGCTGCACATCTGCAACATAAAATTTTATAATTATCAAAATTGTAGTACTTAAAGTTAGGGTTAAGTCAAATAGTAAACAGATTTTTTAGTTAAATATCGTTTACACTATAGTTGCTAAGTAAATTTGAACATTGTGAAACCGAAAGGAAACATAATGACAATTGGAGAATTATTGAAGCAATTTCGTATTAAAAATTTAAAAACACAGAAAGAATGGGCGTCTGGCATAGTTAGTCCTTCATACTATGCCAAAGTAGAAAAAGGGCTTCACCGTATTACCGCCGAAGACTTATTAGCGATTTTAACTGCTAACCAGATTAAACCGGAAGATTTTTTTAACAAATTAAGTGCTAATCAGGAGCATGACAATGCAGCCAGCTTTATTGATCGTGAAGTAAACAGGGCATATTATCAGAATAATCCTGCTAAAATCAGAAAAATCAGGGAGTATGTAGCAGATAGTGATTTTAAAGATAAAGATAAAGAAAAGATACTATTGCTGATTGATTTCGAATTGGCCGATGTGGAAAATAAGCTGGCAGATTTGAGTGAAACTAAAAAAAGCAAATTGAAAAGCTGGCTCTTTGACCAAAATGATTTTGACGAGAGGGCGTTGCGGATCTACATTAATTTAATCCCAATTTATGATTTAAAGAGCAATTTGCTAATAGGTAAAAAGATAGTTGAAAAGTTAAAGAACGTTTCAAAACCGCGCCAGCAAGAAGAATTGTTAGATGTTATCTGCAATATCTTGATCATGTGTATTGAGCAAAAGTCATATACTGAAGCACAATACTTTATTACTGCTGCTGAAAAGGTGAAGATGATTCCTGAACTCTTTTTCTGCAAAAATATGCTGGTTTTATTGGAAAACATGGTCAATTATCATTTTGTGCATAAACCTGAATATATATCTAAGTGCAAGTGGGCAATTAAGAATTTTACTTTATTAGGGATGCCGGAATATGGTGAGCAGGCAGAACTTTTTGTTAACGAAAACCTAAATAAATAAAAACTCTACTTATTAAAGATAAGTTAGTGGTATGATTAAATTATTAAGAAAACGTTTTATTTAATAGAGGAGAATTGATTATGAAAATAGGTTTTATTGGAACTGGAGTTATGGGAAATGCCATTTGCCTTAACTTGTTAAAAGCTGGTCATCAATTGTGGGTTTATAATCGCACTAAGAGTAAGACTGATAATCTGGTTGCAAAAGGTGCTACTTGGTGTGATAATCCTAAAGCTGTAGTTGAACAGACTGAGACAATTTTCACTATTGTGGGTTTGCCCGCTGACGTTGAACAAGTTTATTTCGGCGATAACGGTATTTTGCAAGCCGAAGTTAAGGGCAAAAATCTGGTAGACATGACCACTTCAAAGCCTGCTTTAGCACAAAAAATTTTTGCCGCAGGTGAAAAGCAGGGCGCTAAAGTATTGGATGCTCCTGTTTCTGGTGGTGATTTAGGTGCTAAAAACGGTACGCTGACCATCATGGTTGGGGGAGATGAATCTGCTTACCAAAACTTGGAAACAATTTTTAAGGATTTCGGAAAGCAAGTTCACTTTTTTGGGCCAGCTGGTGCAGGTCAGAATACTAAAATGGCTAATCAGATCATGATTGCAGGCACCATGACCGGTATGACAGAAATGCTGGTTTATGCTAAAAAGGCGGGGCTTGACCTTGAAGCAGTCCTTAAAACGGTCGGAGCAGGCAGTGCTGCTAACTGGAGCTTGAGTAATTATGGTCCGCGGGTCTTAAAAGGTGACTATACCCCGGGCTTTTTCAGCAAACACTTTTTGAAGGATTTGCGCATTGCTCTAGAGACTGCTAAAGAAATGAAAATTGAGCTGCCAGCAACCGAAGAAGCTAAAAAGTTATACGAAACATTAGTTGATGAAAAGCACTTGGGTGACTTGGGGACTCAAGGACTAATTAAATTGTGGTGGCAGTAAAATATTAATTTTAAACAAAATAAAAACGGGGTAGTTTCAATTACGAAACTACCTCGTTTTTTGAGCTTGCTTACTTAATTTTACTTTTGACTTCTGACGCACCGTCTAGCACATTAGCATAACGAGCTAAGGTAAAGAGGTAGTCTGACAAGCGGTTGATGTATTCCAAACAAGCGGGAGCAAGTTTTTGTTTTTCAGCGTTTAGTTTTACCATGGAACGCTCGGCTCGTCTGGCAACTGTCCGGGCATAGTGTAAGTGAGTGGCAGTGATCGAACCGCCAGGTAAAATGAAATGGGTTGTTTGAGGAATTTGTTTATTAAGTTCGTCGATCTGTTTTTCAAGTTCTGCTACTTTTTCAGCCGTAATTTCTTCGTGTCTTTTGACAACAATGTCACTTTCCAGTTCATATAAGTCTCGTTGCAAATTTTGTAAAGGAGTATGCAGCTTCTGACATTTGGCAGACAAGTTGGCAATCACAACGCCCAGGTAAGAATCAAGTTCATCAATATCACCGACAGCGATAATCTGCAGATCATATTTGGGAACCATTTTGCCGGTTACCTGTTTGGTAAAACCTTGATCGCCCACCTTAGTGTAGATTTTAATTGTCATAATAGCCTCCGTTTGTAATGATCAAGTGCAATATTTAACGGCTTGTATAAAATTGGGTAAAACACTAGGTTGCCGACAGCATGATAAGTATCAAAGACCAGACTGCCTGCCCAATAAGCTAGGAACGCATTGAAACCGCCAAAGATAGACATGCCGAAGTCGACAAAGCAGCCATATTCCCAGCCGAGAAAAACAGCAAGAATAAGTTGCAGTGTAAAATGTTTTTTAAGTGGCGTAAATTTACCGAGCAAAGCCACAGTTAAAACACAGCCGCCATAGGCTAAGACTTGTGATACTGTCCAAATGCCAAAGCCCAAGTAAATGTTGGAAACTACCATAGTTAAAAGGGCTAAAGCAAAGCCGAAACCAAAGCCAATATTTAAAGTTACAATCATCAAAATATCGGTTACTGGTTGAACATTGGGCACAGGAATAATTTTAAATATTCTTAGTGCCACACACATGGCTGTTAAAATTGCTAATAACGCTATTTTCTTAGTTGAACTGCGGACCATAGCAATTTTAGAAGTTAACTTTTGCTAAAGTAAATTTAATTTTATCTTTGTTAGCAAGCTTCTGTATTGTCGCACCTTTTTGCGCAAACTTGCCGTTAATGGTGTAAGTCCAATAAATCTTCTTGCGCTTATTTTGGCTTTTACCAGCTATTGAAGTAATAAGACCGTGATCACTCTTTATTTTCCAGCACTTTTTCAAACCGCGCATTACAGTTGAGTTCTTAGGCAATTTAATAGTCTTTTTCTTGTAATTCTTGTTATGTACTTTAAGGGTGTAAGTAACTTTGATTTTGCTGCTGGCGTCTACCTGTTGGACATTTTGGGTTGTTTCGTAGCCAGCAAAAGTAAAGGTAAAAATAGTGGCTATTCCGGTTAAAACTGATAATTTGCTTTTCTTCATAATATACTCCTAATCTATAGATTTTTGTGCAAGCACTAAAAACTTCGTACTTAGCTGCTTGCACGGCACTAGTTTAATTTAAAAAACTTATTTAACTGGACATGCACCGGATTCACAGTCTGTTTGGTCAACTAATTCCAAATCTTTTTGATCATCATTTTGCTCTGCAAATACTTGGGCTACATCACCGGTAATTTCAGCTTTTCTTTCCTCATATTTAACTTTATCGATTGGTTCTTTTGGCGCTTGTTTAAGTGAACCACCATAGTATGGCAATAAGGAAGTTGACTTAATTACATGCCGGTATTGTTCAAAGAGTGGGGTAATCTTGTCACCTTCATTGCTTTGGAAAGTAACGGTACAGCTAACTGCATTATCTGACCAATAAGTTTGCAAAAAGGCTTGTGTTGCAAATTGTTCTTCAATTGAAACTGTACCGGCAGAAGCAAAGTTCTTGCTGTCGGCGTGAGCAGCACGCAATGGAAATTCAACACAAGTTGTGTTTGGTGAGTAAATATCAGGTTCTGAATAGTAACCACATGCGTCCAATGCTTTAAGCAATGGATCAGAAGCTTGGAACCTAATTCTTTGAATTAAGTAGCCGGCATAGTGGAAGTGCATTCCTTCAGAGGCCCCAGCCAATTTGGCAACAGTACCAGAAGGCTTAACAGTTGTGTGCTTGATTGACTCATTGCAGTTTAAAGTTTTGCTGTATTCTTTATCAGCATCAATGACGGCTTGGTAAGCTTCAGTAACCATTTTAATTCCCTGAGGGTCGTAAATTGGTTTTTTAATCTTTGCGCCGGTTTCTTCATCAGTGCTGTCTTCAAAGCCGGTGACAACCCGGTGACCCAAATCATTTAACAGCCAGTCTTGAATACCTGACATTGAAACACCGATTCTACGATTCTTGGAAATGATGTTGCGGGAAATTTCCCAGTCGTAGTCACTAAACGTTACCCGTTTGGCGTAGCGAGTGGCCAACCTGAAAACGTCCTTTAGTTTCCAACCTTGTTGTTCTGCAATGTATGGGAATACTTCAAACAGGTTGCATGGCTCACCATTAGCCAAGGAAATCTCTCCGCAAGGGTTGGTGCCTTCAACGTCGCCGTCAATATCTTTTTGATAGCCGTCAATAATACGACCATAGTTACGAGATAAGTCAAGGTTAACTATTCCTGGTTCACCGTTTTCTCTAATACCGTTAGCAATTGGTTCATATTCATCAAAGTTAGAATCAATTGCTACACTGTTGTTTGATGCCCAACGGTGGTGGTAGAGTTTGTCTTTATCCTGTTTCATCGTGATGAAGTCTTGGTCGGTACTTGTACCTAAAGCCAATTCAGCTGATCTTCTCACATTGCCGGCAACGACTGTTTTACCAATCAAGTTGCAAATATCCGTACAATCAACAGAAGTTAAATTGCCGCCTACTCGGTTGTTAATAATGTTGTTAATATCAAAAAGCATTTCCACTAACGGCATAGGTCCAGAAGCAGTACCGCCAAAACCGTGAATTTTAGCCCCGTAAGGACGAATTCTGCTGATGTCCAGTACCAGTTTGGTCTTGTTTTCAGCATTGGTTTGATTAAAATGCATGTCAACTAAACGAGCATTGGCCAAAACCCAACCTTCACGGGTATCAGGCAAGTTGTAGTATACGTAGTCAGACTTGCCGTTATTTTGCTTTGCCCATTCGTCTTTGTCCGTTGCACCCAATTTAACCGAATCCGCGTATGAGGCACTCTTTTTGTCGATCACGATTGTTAAATCGATTTTGTTATCAACTGTTGGAATCTTTTGAATGTTGTCTTGAACAACAGAAAAGCCAACGCCGCCGCCTTTCATTAGTTGGTCAAAAAGAAATGAAAATGGCATTGAAACCGCTTCTTGCGTTTGCCCTAAATAGTCTGGCACTATATGGCTGTCACCATATTTTTGGGGACGAATAGCTATAAACCAGCAATTATTCAACGAATCACCATTACGCTTTTGGTAATCTGTCCCGGAGACCCAGAGGTTACGACCAGAAGGCGTTGCGCCTAAACCGTAAACCAATTTAAATAGGCTCTTGGCCTCATCAGTTAGTTCATCAACTACTTCATTTGCAGGAGAATCTTTGAGACGAGGATCAAGATTAATATTGCCTTCGATTACGCGTTTAACTGTTTCATCCCAATTTTCGGAACGATTTTTTTCAGGAAGCCATCTGGCGTAGGTCCGTTTGTAAGTAACCCAGCCAAGCTCTCCCCAGTGGGGAGTGACAGTTTGTTTCACTTGATCAATGTAACCCTGATCTAAGGTTATGCTCGTATTTTTCATATTCAAAGTTACTCCTTCAACTAGCAAATTGTTCCACAGACACATCATCTATGGCTACAAGTAGAACTATACCACAATATCTTGTATTTACTAGAGGAAAGTTTGCTCTTAAACACAAGTAAAAGTCACAACTTGATGTGCGAGTAAGTTGTCGGGGATAATAAAAAAACATATAGAATTCGAAGATATAAAAAAAGCATAATAAGCTAAAAATAGCGTTTATTATGCTTGAATATATTTTTGTTTTTAAACTAAAAATTAGTGCCTAGCTAACGTGAAGAAAAGGAAAATTAAGCCAAGAATAACGACTATTGGCACTAATAAATGAATAAAGAAAATAAAGGCAAGTGTGCAAGTTAAAATGAAAAATAAGATTTTAAATATACCAACGCCCAGTTTTATAAATAACCAAATTAACAAGAATGCTAGTAATAGTCCAACCATGCTTAATCACCCCTTTTAGCAGAATTAAGTGATATTATAGCTGATTTTTAAGAAGAGTAATAGTAATGCAAGCAAAATTTAAAAATAGTTAATTTTGTTCCCAATGTGTGAAATATTGTTATAATAGACCTCCACACTAATTTTTAGTGAATACGCATTTTATTCTGCGGAATAACTGGAGAGGAAGAAATTGCTTGCGTTATAAACAAATAATTTTTGATGTTGATGATACTTTGATTGATTTTGCTGCTACAGAAAATTTTGCTCTGCATAGTCTTTTTCAGGCTCATCATTGGCAGTTAACAGACAACATGCAGCGTGATTATCATGCATATAATCAAGGACTTTGGCGTAAGCTGGAACAAGGTAAAATCGATTATAATCAACTCAGCAAGACTGTCTTTAGCGAATTTATCAAAGAAAATTTAGACATTGATATTGACGGAATTGCAATTATGAACGAATACCGTTCTTATTTTAGTGAAGCTCATAAGTTGCTGCCCGGTGTGAATGATACTTTGCGTTTTGCTAAAAAGCACAATTACGTTTTAACTATTTTAAGTAATGGTGAAGCCTTTATGCAGAGGCACCGTTTGCAATTAGCGGGCATTGATAAATATTTTTCGCTGATTGTGACATCAGAAGAAGCCGGCTTTGCTAAACCGGATACCCGTATCTTTGATTACTTTTTTGCTCATACTGAAATCGGCCCTGAAGAAACTGTGTTCTTTGGAGATGGGCTGCAGTCCGACATACTGGGTGCAGAAAATTACGGCTTTGACAGCATCTGGTATAACCACCGTAAACGGAAGAATAATATGAATCTGCATCCCTTATATGAGGTAGCAACATATCCGGAATTTGTGGCTTTGCTCAAGGGTGATTTGCAAAAGCAACCGCAATAATTGCTATCTTTTCCTGTAGAAGTATAGTTCAATCCTGTATAATAATTATTAGAGGTGAGAATAATGACTTTAAATATTCATTCTTTTAATGATACTTATGAATTAAATAATGGCGTTAAAATACCAGTCATTGGTTTAGGAACTTGGCAAACACCTGACGGTGAAGTAGCCAAGAACACTGTGAAGGATGCACTGGATCTGGGCTATCGCTTAATTGATACGGCTGCAGCTTACGGCAATGAGGAGAGCATCGGACAAGGAATTAAACAAAGCGGGGTCAATAGACACGACTTATTTGTAACCACTAAATTATGGAACGATCATCACGGCTATCAGGCAACTAAGGCTGCGATTGATGAAAGCTTGACTAAATTAGATTTAGATTACCTTGACTTGTATTTGATCCACTGGCCTAATCCAGCACCTGTGCGTGATCACTGGGCTGAATTAAACGCAGAAAGCTGGCAGGCAATGGAAGAAGCTGTTCAGGCAGGTAAAATTCGCGCAATCGGAGTATCGAATTTCAGACGTAAACACTTGGATGAGTTGCTGAAGACCGCCAAAATCCGTCCTGCTGTCAATCAAATTTACCTTAACCCAAGTGATATGGAAGAAGATGTGACTTCTTATAATAAAGAACTCGGCATCTTGAGCGAAGCATATTCACCACTTGGCAGGGGCGGTTTATTTGCTAATGAAACTGTCGTTTCTGTTGCGCAACACTATGACAAGTCTCCAGCGCAAGTCTTATTACGGTGGTCCTTGCAACACGGCTTTGTCCCATTACCAAAATCTGTCCACCGCGATCGGCTTGAATCTAATTTACAAGTTTTTGACTTTACAATTAGTGATGCTGATATGGCTAAACTTGATGGTTTGCATGGAGCAGCTAAATTAGCAAATGATCCAGATCACACGGACTTTTAAAAAAAGGTGGTAGCTGATGAAAATTGGTTTTATTGGAACTGGTAAGATTGGTTCCGCTATCATTAAAGGCTTGTTAAATGCTAAAAATTCAAGCCAAGATATTTATGTTTATGACGGTGGTCATAAGTCCGCTCAAAAAATTGCTGCTGAATTTAATCTGCGCTTAGTTAATAGTTACACTGAATTTAACGCTTGCCAGGCAGTTATAGTTGCTGTGAGTGGCTCCAGTGCTGAAGCTATACTGAAGCAGCTGGGTCAAAAATATCACGGTATCATGTTATCAACGGGTGGCGGCGATTTAACTCAGATTAATAGTGGACTTGCGCAAGATACGACATTTGCCAAGATCGTTCCTAATACTCCCGTTCAAATAGGTAGCGGAATTACAGCCATCAGTTTTATTCCTGATGAAAAGCCGGAAGTGATTGCTACTGTAAAAAAGATTTTTACTCAAATGGGTGCAGTTTACGTTGTGCCTGAAAACCTGCTAGGCATTTATGGTACAGTTGCTGGATGCACGCCTGCTTTTGTAGATCTTATGATTGCAGCGCTGAGTGATGCCGCAGTGCAAAACGGTATTAAACGTGCAGATTCATATCAGATAATTGAACAAATGCTTTTGGGTACCAGCCAATTGGCACTTGCTAGTAAAAAATTGCCGGAAGAATTAAAAGACGAAGTTACCACACCGGGTGGTTCAACTATTAGGGGAGTAGCCAAGCTTGAAGAAACGGGCTTTAGAAATGCGCTTATTCAAGCCGTAAATGCTGCTGCAAATTAAAATAATGGCTCTTTGTCAAATCCTGTTGATAGAGCTTAAATGAATAGAATCAAGCAGCTAAAAAACTGCTTGGTTCTTTTTCTTTTACCTTGTTTTCTGCTAATCTAATCCTGGTTAGCAGATTGTGGAAGTTGGCGTAGCCAAAAGCTGTGCGCTCAATTTGTTTAATCTTGCGATTGAAGCCCTCTAAGCAGCCGTTGGAATAATTCAATGTTATCCCGTTAATTACTGCTTTCAGGTTATGCTTAAAAGTTAACAGGGTTTGATGCATTTGCCAGCCAACTTCTTCTTTAGCATGAATCACTTCTTTAATTGCCAGCGGATCTTTGGCAGCCAAAGCATCATAAAATGCCTGCAGCAGGTTGTAGGCATTAGTAAGCTCCGTGCTGCAGGCGATGCCTTCGTTGACTATCTGCTCTTGCGTCAGATTGTCTTTGTAGTGCCAATTGTAATGCGGATGAATTTTGTCGAGTGCCTGGTACTTCTTGAGATAC